>JAPOIA010000225.1 GCA_029979185.1 Alphaproteobacteria bacterium
TGCAGTGCATGGAACGTGCTGAGTTCTTCTCGAGCCAGGCCGGACGCACCATCATCGCGCCGCGCCAGACCCGCGCCCGCTTCGGGATCGGCGATGTGGTTCGCCACCGCCTGTTCGCCTTCCGCGGGGTCGTGTTCGACATCGATCCGGTCTTCGCCAATTCCGAAGAGTGGTACCAGTCGATCCCAGAGGATATCCGCCCTCGCCGTGACCAGCCCTTCTACCACCTGCTCGCCGAAAACGAGGATTCCGAATATATCGCTTATGTCTCGGAACAGAACCTGCTGCCGGACGAGACCGGCGAGCCGGTCCGGCATCCGCAAATCAGCGAATTCTTCGATGAAATGCTCGACGGCACCTACCGGATGCGGCAAGGACTGGCGAACTGACGCTTTTTGAGCTTGATCGCCGTACTGCCATGTCGTGAAGCCTCGAATGAAAAAAGCCTCGCATGAAGACGCACGCGGGGCTTGATTATTTCATCAGACGTTACGCGCTGCTACTTGCCACCGCCTTCGAGCTTCTTGCGCTGCTCGGCAGCGCGCTGTTCGAGCTGCTTCTTGAGCGCTTCCTGCTCGGCCTGCAATACTTTCGGATCGATCGGCGGACCGTCGAAAGCCTTGGCGAAGCCCTCCAGCGGCACTGAGAACACGACTTCCGCAGCGACCTGATTCTTCACGAACACATTGAGCATCTTGCCGCGCTTCAGGCGGGAGAGGCCGCGCGGATCGACCGTGGCCTGAGCGAAACAGCCATTAGGGAAGCAGATTTCGAAATCGCCTTCCTGCGTGGCACTCTTGTCCACCGAGAAGCGGAAACCCGGCTTCAGAAGAAGCCCGACGGGCAGCAGCAGGCGCACAATCTTGTTCTTGTCGCCCTTGGGATCATAGACTGCCAGAGCCATGACCGGCGGCTGGTCTTCCTTCTGACCGAAGTCGCGGGTCGTGTAGCAGATTTCCTTTTTGACACCCGGATCCTTGCCGCAGACCTTCGTCCAACGCTTCTGCATTGGCTTCAGCTCAACCTTGTTGGAGCCCGGCTGCGCCTGTGGAGCGTCGGCCGGCTTCTTGGCCTGAGCAAAGGCCGGGCTCGCTGCCAGCCCCATACCCAGCAGGCAGAGCGCAATGCCCATGCTGTAACGAATTGATTTCATGAACCGTCCTTTCCGATTCCAAGATTGCCAGCCAGTCGCGATTGCGAATCAGACACGTAACCCGAAGCGCAGGGTCGCCGAGCAAGAGGCTTGCGACATCCTTTTTCCTGTTTCGACATCTGACGGCCCAGTGCAGACGCCATCCACACAGGTCAATCACCGCAGATTACGGCGCAAGATTGACCTCGCTTCTAGCCTGTTCATGCGCCAGTTTCCAGTAGCCAAAATGCATCTGTCCCAATTCTTCAAACTATTGTGACGCGAACGCGGTCACAAATGCAATTCCCGGGAAAAATATGCCTCGTGCGGATGCTTTCCGGTTCCGCCTCCGCGCAATCGCCAGCGTAATGGCCCCCGATGGACAGTTTCGGGAGACAGGCAGCTCCTGCTCCGCCGATACCGGTTTCGCCGGAGGACCGAAAACCGTAGTCTGAAATCATGTACGGGCGAGCGATTCGATACGGGTCCAGAGCATTGATCAGCACTTTTGCAGCGCCGCAGGCAGCATGGAACCGGAGTGACCGGTCCGCTTTGCCCTGCCGTACGCATCGTTTCCCTGTAGCGAGCGCACTGGCCGCCGTTGCACTGTTCATCTTAACCGCAGCAGCCCATGGTGGAGCAACCGAAACCGGCCCGCGGCATGCCATCGCCATGCACGGAGATCCGGACCTGAAGCCGGGTTTCACCCACCTGCCCTACGCCAATCCGGATGCTCCGAAGGGCGGGCGGCTGCACCTGGGCTTCCCCGGCACGTTCGACACGCTCAACCCCTACAACCTGAAGGCGGGCTCGGCGGCGCACGGCATCTCCACCTATGTCTACCAGCCGCTGATGATGCGGTCACTGGACGAGCCCTTCACGCTCTATGGACTTCTAGCGCAAACAATCGAGACGAATGCCGACCGCAGCGCGGTGACCTTCCGGCTCAACCCGAAGGGCCGATTTTCCGACGGGAAGCCCGTTACCTCGAAAGACGTCCGGTTTTCCGTCGAGCTTCTGCGCAAGCATGGCCGGCCGCAACACCGCGTCGCATACAGCAAGATCAAGTCTATCGAAACGCCGGACGATCTGACCATCCGTTATGATCTGACTGACGCAAATGACCGTGAGCTGCCGTTGATCCTTGCGCTGATGCCGGTGCTGCCGGCACATGCAACGGATGCGGAGCACTTTACCGAATCGACGCTCAAGCCGCCGGTCGGGTCCGGCCCTTATGTTCTGAATACGGTCGAGCCCGGCACTTCGCTGCAATATGTGCGCAACAAGGACTATTGGGCGAAGGACCTGCCGGTCCAGCGCGGCTTCTACAATTTCGACGAGATCAGGATTGAATACTACCGGGACGGGTCGAGCCTGTTCCAGGCGTTTCAGGCCGGCCTGATCGACTATCGCGAAGAAGGCGATCCGACACGCTGGCGGACCGGATACGATTTTCCGGCCTTGCGCGAAGGACGCATAGCCGCCAGGGCGCTGCCGCTCGGCGGCGCCAAGGGTATCCACGGCTATGCCTTCAACACCCGGCGCGCCTTGTTCAAGGATGTGCGGGTTCGCGAAGCACTGGCCATGACCTTCGACTTCGAATGGATCAACGCGAATATCTATGGCGGCCTGTTCACCCGAACACGCAGTTTTTTCGACAATACGCCGCTGAGTGCTGCTGGCCGCCCTGCGAGCGAAGCCGAAAGGCTGTTGCTGGCGCAATGGCCGGGCAGCGTTCGCAAGGACATACTGGAAGGGAAATGGACGCCGCCCGTGCATTCCGGCTCGGGCCGCGACCGCGATCTGGCACGCCGGGCGATCGGCTTACTGCAGCAGGCGGGCTACAGGTTGCGCGACGGCAAGCAGGTCCACGCCGCGAGCGGGCTGATGCTGTCGTTCGATATTCTGGTCAACGACCGCGAGCAGGAACGCCTGGCGCTTATCTATTCGCAATGGCTGCGCCGTATCGGCGTCATTGCGCAGGTCCGGCTTGTCGATCTTGTCCAATACCAGCGGCGGCGGCAGAAATTCGACTTCGACATGATCCTCGGCTGGTGGCTTGCCTCGAATTCACCGGGGAACGAGCAGTTCAACCGCTGGTCTTCGCAAGCAGCCAGGATCGAATCATCCCATAATCTGGCCGGCGTGCAGTCGAAGGCCGTGGACGGGCTGATCCGGGCAATCGTCGCGGCGGACGACAAGGACAGTTTCACCAACGCCGTGCGTGCCTATGATCGCATTTTACTTTCAGGATTTTATATCGTGCCGCATTTTCACAAGTCCAAACAGTGGTTCGCCTTCAATACCAGCCTCGCCTTTCCGCAGCGGCTGCCGAAATTCGGTACGCCACTGTTCGGCCAAATGCTCGATACATGGTGGAGGAAGCCCCAATGAGCGCCCAACCGCGCGTGTCCGCCCCCTTGACCGCCGCCGCTGAAAGCATACCGGCAACAACGCCGGGTACAGGCTCTGCCGTGGCTTCAACTGCGTCTGGTGGCGACCTGCTGGGGTTCGACATCGTCTCTCTTGCCCGCAGCGCTGCGCAGCTGCGTGTAAAGCAGCCAGCCTTTATCCAGACCGGCGCCGGAAGAGTTTCCGGCGCGGATGGTGAGCCTTCGCAGCCTATGACCTTTGAGGCATTCCAGAAGCTGGTGAGCCTTTACGCCGGAGCCTTCGCCAATGCCGGTGTGCAGCCAGGCGAGCGGATACTGGTCGCCGGATGCACATCGGTGCAATCCATTGCCGCGATCATCGCTACCCTGTCCATCGGAGCGGATGCCGCGCTTGCCGGCATGCATCTGGACAGCAGCGAAATCGCCGCCTTTGCAATGATCACCGGAGCAAGTGCGATCGTTACCGACGCCGGCGAGGACGATACGGCAACGGCAGCGCTGGTACTGGGAGCAGCAGCGCAGGCAAATTGCGTGCGGCTTGTCGTTTCGCTCGCCGACGACCCCGCCGATGGGACCGTATCCGTTTCAGCTGCCGCGGGGGGCGGATCGCAACCGCCAGCCCATATTGAAGGCGGGTGTATCATCACGCGCAACAGCACTGGGATGCCTGTTACGCACAGCCAGCAGACACTGATCGTCGCGGGCCTCGATTTCCTCGCCCGGACCCGTTTGTCCGCGGGAGCGCCGATCGTCACAACGATCATTCCGGCAAGCTTTGCCGGGTTGGTCTGCGGCCCGCTTGCCTGCCTGCTGCTGGGCTCTTTGACCAATCTACACGCACCCTTCGACAGCGCTGTATTGGTGCGCACGATAGAAGCATCAAAACCGGTGCAAATGGTAGCGCCAGCGGCTCTGGCGACGCAAATTGCCGCCAGCGGCTTTTGCGATGCAGACCATCTGTCGGCACTTGTTCTGTTGAACCGCTACGAAGCGGCGCCACCGGCTCTCGACGCACCGGCCTTGCCGCCCCTGGCCGTGCGCGGTATTGCTGTCAGCGATCTTGCGGCCTTCGACGAAATCGCCGTTGCCGCGCAGCTTCGTGGCGCAGACGGAGTTCCCGTCAAGCCGCTGGAGCAGAACCACATGATCCACATCGACGGACGGGAAGTACTGGCGCTGCGCGCGGTGAGGCATCTACTGGAAAACAACGGCGTACGCTCGACCGCCATGACCTTCGACGGCGCGGCCGTTTCGAGACTGGACTGGAAATATCATGACACAGCAGATTGATGGCGGCCTGTCGACCGGACCATCGAACATTTCGGGCCCGCTGCGTATCGACGTAGTATCCGAT
>JAPOIA010000226.1 GCA_029979185.1 Alphaproteobacteria bacterium
AGGATATCTGCTTGTGGGATATAGGCTGCAGAATGGGTTTCAGTAATCCATCCGGAGGCATACCAGACACTCTGACGAGCACAACTTCCGGCGTATATGGTGAATGATTGAGCTGTAGCTTTATTCATATACGCATCGAATTTGCGTCTGCGCGCGAATGCACTGGGTACCGGTTCCTTTTTTGGAGTCGTTATCGTGAACCAACAACCTGACATCGCCAATCTGTCCGCATTCACTTCGTCGCTCGTTTCGACGTTCCTGAAGTTCAAGAACGAGCATGATTTGGACTACGATGAAGTCCTGATCTTCCTGGCGCTTGGCCGCATGAACTTCGAGCGCGGCAGCGGTGGCCTCATGTACGTCAAGCCGGCAAGTATCGTTTCCATGGTCGCCTATCTGGACGTGCCGCGCGAAACGCTGCGCCGCAAGATGCTGCTGCTCGAAGAGCGCGGTCTCGTCCAGCGCAACGGATCGGGCTATGTCGTCAAGGAGCTGGCCGACTGGATGGCGTTCGACGAACTTGCTTCGAACGGTTCACGGGTCGTTACCGCGGGATAATTCGTCTGATCGAGTCACAATTTTCTGCGGACCTGCCTTCCGGCAGGTCCGTTTTGCGTTGTTGGATGCGTGGATGGTCCCAGCGGATCAATAGCCGAACTGTTCGCGCAGGATGCGTTCTTCAAGGGAATGCCCCGGATCGTGCAGGATGATCACGCCGGTTTCGTGGTCCATCTGCACCTCAACGCTTTCGACGTTACGCACTTCGAAATGGTCGGCGACCGCTGAAACAGGTCGCTTGCTGCTTTCCAGCACGCAAACTCTCACCCGGGCCTTGTCCGGCAACAGCGCTCCGCGCCATCTGCGGGGGCGGAAAGCGGAGATTGGCGTCAGCGCCATCAGCGGTGCATCCAGCGGCAGAATCGGGCCATTGGCGGAGAGGTTGTAGGCGGTCGATCCGGCCGGGGTTGCGACCAGCAGGCCGTCGCAGATCAGCTCGTCCAGGCGCTCGCGGCCATCAATGAAAATCTGCAGCTTTGCCGCCTGATAGGTCTGCCGCAGCAGGGAAACCTCGTTTATGGCGCGGGCTTCGTGCCTTTTGCCGTCGATGTCCGTGACGCGCATGATGAGCGGATGAATGATCGAAGCTTCTGCGGCGGCGAGACGTTCCGGCAGGCTGTTGGCCTGAAATTCGTTCATCAGGAAGCCGACCGACCCGCGATTCATGCCGAAAATCGGCTTTTTCTCTCCCATGAAGCGGTGCAACGTTTGCAGCATGAGGCCATCGCCGCCGAGGGCGACGATCACATCCGCCTCGTCACAGTCATATTTCCCGTAGCGGCGCACCAGCAGGGCCATTGCCTCGTCGGCTTCCGGCATGCCGGAAGACAGGAAGGCGATCTTCTCAAGGTTGCGCTGGGACATGGGTGCCGGCTGTCCGTCTGTACTGCTGACGCGAGCGTTCATGAACCGTACCTCTTTGTCCCCGGCCCGAATGACCGTTCCGAATCGGTATTCCGCAAAAGCCGCTGCGGTGTGAACCGGTTGCGAAGGCTTTTACCGGCTGTTGTGGCCTGTGCCAAGCAGACCGGGCTTCGTGCGGCCGCAGCGTGCCATAGAGGCGATAACGGCGGCGCGGACCCAGCCGGCTTCCTGAAAGCCCGGTGGAATCTGGTTGGGCCGCGAAATTCCTGCCAGCCCCTCGTTTTTTCCCTGTCAAGACTTGCGATTGTATGCCGGACGGTCTTTTATCGCCGCGTTCCGGCGGTGTTGCTCGAGGCGCCGGCGGTCGGTCTGCTTGCGCCCGTGCTCTTGGGAGAGAGGTCCGGTCAGATCAGCCTTGTCAAATCAGCCTCCTGCACGGCATTGTCATGGAATCGCGCCATCGCTTTGGCGCTACAGGAATTCTGCGCCGGGCTGCCGGCGGTTAAGGTGAGGAATATTCATGAATCTGCGTGTTGATGACGAAGCCCTGTCGACGATGAAGTTTGGCATTGGCCAGCCGGTGAAGCGCAACGAGGACATGCGCCTGATCCAGGGGCAGGGGCAATATTCGGACGATGTCAATCTGAAGGGACAGGTCTACGCGGCGATGGTTCGCTCCAGCGTGGCCCACGGTACAATCCGCAAGATCGATACCTCTGCTGCTGCGAAGATGCCCGGTGTGTTGGCGATCTATACCGGCGCGGACCTGCAGAAGGCCGGATACGCCGATCTGGCGCCGCGGCTGCCCTTCAAGAGCACCGATGGTACGCCGATGAAGGCGATGACCCGCCCGGTGATGTCGCAGGACAAGGTGCGCTATGTCGGCGACCCCCTGGTCTGCATTATCGCGGAAACCGATGCGCAGGCGCGCGACGCAGCGGAAGCCGTGGCGGTGGATATCGAGACGCTGCCGGCGGTGATCGAGGCGTCCGATGCGGTCAAGCCAGGCGCGCCGCTGGTCTACGACGAAGCGCCCAACAATGTCGGCCTGAGCTATTCCTACGGCGATGCGGACAAGGTGAAAGAAGCTTTCGCCAAGGCCGATCACGTGACCAAACTGCATCTGATCGACAGCCGCGTTGTGATTAATGCTATGGAGCCTCGCGCCGCCGTTGCATCCTACGACAAGAAGTCGGAGCGCTTCACGCTGTATGGGCCGACGCAGGGTGTGCTTGGATCGCGCGCGGTTGCCGCCGAATTGTTGAATGTGCCAGTCGAAAAAATCCGGTTCGTATCGGTGAATGTTGGTGGATCGTTCGGCATGAAGGGATCGATCTTTCCCGAATATGTTTGCGCCCTGCATGGCGCGCGGGAGCTGGGCCGTCCAGTCAAGATCACAGACCAGCGCTCGGAGAGTTTCATCTCCGATCATCACGGACGCGATCAGGAATTCGTTGGCGAACTTGCGCTGGCAAAGGACGGAACGTTCTTGGCGCTGCGGTTCACTGGCTTCGGCAATCTCGGCGCCTATGTCACAGCGATGGGGCCGCTGTTCTCGACGCTGAACGTCGTCAAGCACGCGATCAGCCTCTACAAGACACCGCTGATCGAGTTGAATGCGCAATGCGTTTTCACTCATACGGTGCCGATTACGGCCTATCGCGGTGCGGGCCGGCCGGAAGGCAACTATTACATGGAACGCCTTGTCGACACGGCAGCGCGCGAAATGGGGATCGATCCGGTCAAGCTGCGCAAGAAGAACCACATCCGCAAGAGCCAGATTCCCTACAAGGCGCCATCGGGTTCGACTTACGATTCCGGCGATTTTGCCACGATCCTCGACCAGGCCCTGGAACTGGCGGACTGGAAAGGCTTCAACGCGCGCAAGCGCGAAAGCGCCAAGCGCGGCAAGTTGCGCGGCCGCGGCATCGGCCAGTTCCTCGAAGTAACCGCGCCTATCGGCAAGGAACTGGGCGCTATCAAGTTCGATGCCGATGGTGGCGTAACCATCAGCACCGGCACGCACGATCATGGCCAGGGCCACTGGACAACTTTTGCGCAGGTTCTCAACACTCAGCTGGGCGTGCCGTTCGACAAAATCCGATTGATGCAGACCGATTCCGATGAACTGGTTGGCGGCACCGGCACCGGCGGCTCGAAGTCGATCATGAATTCCGGCACTGCCATTGTCGAGGCCAGCGCAAAGGTCGTGGAAAAGGGCAAGGCAATCGCGTCGCATATTCTGGAAGCGGGCGTTGACGATATCGTTTTCGAGGCCGGTAACTTCTCTATCGCCGGTACCGACCGGTCAGTTTCGATCATGCAGATCGCCCAGCAGTTGCGCGAGGGGCTGAAGCTGCCGAAGGATGCGCCAAAGTCGCTCGATGTCGATCATTTCACCGATCCGGGACCGGCGACCTATCCGAACGGCTGCCACGTCTGCGAAGTGGAAGTCGACCCGGAAACCGGCGTGACCGAGGTGGTCAAATATTCGATGGTTGGCGATTTCGGCACGGTCATAAATCCGATTGTGGTGGAAGGCCAGGTGCAGGGTGGCGTTGTTCAAGGTATTGGCCAGTGTCTGCTGGAAAGCACCGTGTTCGATGCCGACGGCCAGCTGCTGACCGGCTCGTTCATGGACTACGCCATGCCGCGCGCCGACGATGCGCCGTCTTTCGCCAATGGCTTCCATAGCGAGCCGGCGACCACCAATCCGCTTGGCGTGAAGGGCTGCGGCGAAGCGGGATGCTCGGGATCCATGCCGTCAGTCATGAACGCACTGATGGATGCGCTCAGTGACTATGGGATTACCCATATCAACATGCCGGCGACGCCGCTGCGGGTGTGGCAGGCGATCCAGGAAGCGAAGAAGAACGCTGCCTGATGCGGCAAGGAGCCAGACTAGGGAAAGGGCTGCGCTGATGCGTGGCCCTTTGCATGTTTGCCGATCGGGATTACGATCGGATGCGCTGGCCGAATTGACGGCGGGATGAAACTCCGGGGGGCAATATGAAAGTAGCAGTTACAATTCCCTATTTCGATTTCTTCCCGCACCTGAAGGAAGAGTTGCAGAGCATCTATCCGGATGCAAAGTTCCGCTCCGACAGACACCGCCTCAGCGAGGATGAATTCATCGACTATGTGCGCGGCCATGAGGCGGCGATCATCGGAATCGAGAATTTCAGCGACCGGGTATTTGCAAGCCTGCCGGAGCTGAAAGTCATTTCGCTATGCTCTGCCGGGGTCGATCATGTCGATCCGTCTATCCTGAAGAAGCACGGCGTGAAAATGTGGTGGGCGGCGGGCGTCAACAAGACGGCCGTCTCCGAATTGTCCGTGGCGTCGATGATCTTTGCGATCCGCCGCGTGCATTATTTTTCCTCCATTCTACGGGCCGGGGAATGGAAGGGACCGGTCGGCTTTGGTAACGATCTGCGTGGCAAAACGGTCG
>JAPOIA010000227.1 GCA_029979185.1 Alphaproteobacteria bacterium
AGCTGATGATCACCACCGATGTGGAGAACTACCCTGGCTTTGCAGATGAAATCCAGGGCCCCTGGCTGATGGAGCAGATGAAGGCGCAGGCCGAGCATGTCGGTACCAACATGATCTCCGATCATATCACTGCCGTCGACCTGTCCCGGCGCCCGTTCACACTGAGCGGTGACAGCGGCGACACCTATACCTGTGATGCCCTGATCATCGCCACCGGCGCCAAGGCCAAGTGGCTTGGCTTGCCCAGCGAGGAGCAGTTCAAGGGCTATGGCGTCTCCGCCTGCGCCACCTGCGACGGATTTTTCTACCGCGGCAAGGAAGTGATCGTGGTTGGCGGCGGCAATTCGGCTGTCGAGGAAGCACTTTATCTGGCCAATCTCGCCTCCAGGGTGACTGTAGTGCATCGCCGCGATTCGTTCCGGTCCGAACGCATCCTTCAGGAGCGTCTGTTCAAGAACCCAAAAATCGAAGTGATGTGGAACCACCAGCTGGAAGAGGTCCACGGCGACACAAACCCGCCCGGCGTTACCCACGCCAGCCTGAAGAATGTCCAGACCGGCGAGATCACCCAAAAGGCCGTCGACGGCGTGTTCATAGCCATCGGCCATGCTCCGGCTTCGGAACTGTTTCAGGGCCAGCTCGAAATCAAGCCGAACGGATACATCGTCACCGCTCCCGATTCCACGGCAACCAATGTGCCGGGCGTTTTCGCTGCAGGTGACGTAACCGACGACATCTACCGGCAGGCGGTTACGGCGGCAGGCATGGGGTGCATGGCGGCACTTGAAACGGAGAAATTCCTGGCCGCCAGTGAAATGGAAGCAGCTGCGGCGCAATAGGGACGGAAAGGTGGCAAACAGGCGGGGCGGATCCTTGGACTGGGACAAATTGCGCATTTTTCACGCAGCTGCGGATGCAGGCTCGTTCACGCACGCGGGCGAGGTCCTCGGGCTGAGCCAGTCAGCGGTAAGCCGCCAGGTAAGCGCGCTGGAACAGGACCTGCAGGTCCCGCTTTTCCATCGCCATGCCCGCGGCCTTATCCTGACCGAACAGGGCGAGCTACTCTACCGCACCGTCCGTGATGTCGTCTTCAAGCTGGAAAACGCCCAGGCCCACCTCGCCGATAGCAAGGAGAGACCCGGCGGCGAGTTGCGCGTGACGACGACACTCGGGATCGGAACCAATTGGCTGACGCCCCGGCTGGGTGAATTCCTGGAACTCTATCCGGATATCAAACTTACCGTTCTCCTTGTCGACGGCGAACTCGACCTGGCGATGCGCGAAGCGGACGTTGCCATTCGCGTGCGCGAACCGGTGCAGGCTGATCTCATCCGGCGGCGCATCTTCACAATGCACTTCCACGCCTATGCGTCCGCTGCCTATCTGAAGCGCTATGGCGAACCGAAAACCTTCGACGATCTCGACAACCACCGGATCATCACTTACGGCGCCCAGGCCCAGACCTATCTCAACAACATCAACTATTTGCATGGGGCTGGTCGCGACGCCAAGGACCCGCGCCCGTCAACATTGACGATCAACAATATTTCCGCCCTGCGGCGGGCGGTCGAGAACGGGGTCGGTATTGCAGTATTGCCCGACTATCTGGCGCTTAGCGAAACCGGCCTTGTGCGCATCCTGCCGCAAAGCGAAATGCCGGAGATGGATTGCTATCTCGTCTATCCGGAAGAGATGAAGAACGTCGCACGCGTCCGCGTCTTTTGCGATTTTCTCGTCGCCAATGCCCAGCGCTGGGAATACTGAACAGGCAGCACGGCCGGAACGGGAGAGGTCATGAGCGCCGAGTATTTCATTACCTCGATGATAGTGATCCTGCTGCCTGGCACCGGCGTCATCTATACGCTTGCCTGGGGACTCGGGCATGGCTGGCGCGCCAGCATCGTTGCTGCATTCGGTTGCACGCTCGGCATTCTGCCGCACATCGCGATGACAATCGCCGGGCTCGCGGCCCTGCTGCATACCAGCGCGATTGTTTTTCAGACCGTCAAATATGTCGGCGCGCTGTACTTGCTCTATTTGGCATGGTCTTTACTACGCAATACCGGCCCCTTGCAGGTGTCGGCAAAGCGGGAAGAACACTCGGCGGTCAAAATCGTCGTCAATGGCTTCCTGATCAATATCCTCAATCCCAAGCTGTCGCTGTTCTTTCTGGCCTTTCTGCCGCAATTCATTCCCCCGCAAGCCGCAACGCCATCGTTGACGATGATCTGGCTCGGCCTGATCTTCATGCTGCTGACGTTTATCGTCTTCGTATTCTATGGATTCTTTGCTTCGCTTGCCCGCACCTATGTGCTGTCGCAGCCACGCGTCATGACCTGGCTGCAACGCAGTTTCGCGCTGGCCTTCGGATTGCTGAGCATCAAGCTGGCGATCGCCAGCCGATAAGTATGTTGCTACTTGCGGGCTTCTGCCGCGCGCGCTGCAGCTTTCGGTGAAATCGCAAAAGCCTCTTCGACGATTTTTTCCAGCTCCGGCCCGGTCAGCGGATCCAGCTCCATCTGGCGCTGCTTCATTTCCGCGATGACATCCTTGTCCTTCACCATCGCATTGAAGGCGGCCTGGAGAGCTGCCAGGTGATCGGAAGGCACGCCGGGCGGCGTCATCAGCGAACGGCCAACCTCCGCGGTTCCGCCGTAGAGCGCAAGGATCTGCTTGTCTTCCGCGTTCTTTCCCAGTTCCACCATCGCCGGCACATTCGGGAAAGCTGGATGACGCTTTTGCGAATACTGCACAAGCACCGAGACAGTCTTGTTCTTGATCCACGGGGCATGGTTGACGAGCAGGCTTTGCACGACCGCAAGAGAACCCTTCACTTCGCCGCGTTCCATGGCCATCATGGCGCCGGTCGTACCCTTGTAGCCGAGTACGACCTTGAACTTCGTCCCGGCAATTGCATTCATAAGCTTGTGATTGGTGTCAGCGGAACTTCCCGCCGATGTCGCGCCAACGACGATTTCATGCTTCATGGCGTCCTGAATCGTTTTCACCGGCGATGTATGCCAGGCAATCGTCACTTCGACCGCATTCGTCATGCGTCCGATCCAACCGAACTTGCGCGCGTCATAGCGGGCGGCGCGATGCTTGAGAACCTGCTGCAGGGCAACGCCCTGGGACAATACGCCGATTGTCGAACCGTCGCGCGGGGCTTGCGCATACAGGAAATTGGCCGCCTTCAGAGAGCCGACACCCGGCATGTTCTTCGGCACAATATTCGGCTTTCCCGGCAGATAACGCGGCAGATAGCGCGCAGCGAGCCTGGCGTAGAGATCGTAGGTCCCGCCGGGATTATAACCGATGATCATGGTGATCGGGGTCTTGGCATAGAATTCGGCCACCGTCTGCGCCTGCGCCGCAGCCGGCACGGCCACGATTGCAAGGCCGAATGGTAAGAGAAATGTTGTGAACTGAGTCATCATGTATTGCCTCCCGCGGGATGGATTGCTCGTCCCTGATTTGCGGCAGATGCTAAGCGTATTCGGCACTCACATCAAGGATGGCAGCCACAGGGCAAGTTGCGGCGCTACAATCAGAATTGCGACCAGAATGGCGTCGCAGATCAGGAACGGAAACGCAGCGGAGGCGACCTGATACAGGGTAGTGCCCGGCGGCGCGACGCCGATCATGATATACAGCAGCAGTCCGAATGGCGGCGTCGTCTGGCTCATTTCCAGCGCCATCAGGAAGAAGACGCCGAACCAGATCGGATCGACCTTCAACGACAGTATCAGTGGGAACATGATCGGCACGGCGATCAGCATCATCGATACCGGATCCATGAACATGCCGAGCACCAGCAGCACCGCGAACATGCACAGCAGCAGGGTCAGCGTCGATACTTCGAGGCTTGTTGCCCATTTCAGCATGCCGGCCGTCGCACCCGAATAGGCCAGCAGCTGGCTGAACACGGTCGAACTCATGATGATGAACAGCACCATACCGGCAACGCGAATGGTCGATTCGATCGAAACGTAGATGCATTCCCATGTCAGCAAGCCGAACAGGGCAGCCAGTATGAAGACCCCGAGCACACCGAACGCGGCAGCCTCCGTCGGCGTAGCTATACCGAAGATGATCAGTCCGATCACGACGAACACCACGACGGCCATCGGCGCGACATTGACCAGCAGGCTCATCAGCTTTTCGCGAAGCGTCGTCGGTTCAAGCTGGTAGGCTGGCGCCGATGCCGGGTTCAACAGCACCTGCAGAAGGATCAGGGCCGAGTATAGAATCGCGAGAACAATGCCGGGCAATATCCCGGCAATCAGCAACCGTCCCACATCCAGCCCGGCGATGCTGGCCAGCAGCACCCCGAGCGTCGACGGCGGAATGATCATCGCCAGCCCGCCCGTGCCGAGGATCGGCCCGAGGCACATGCGTGTGGAATAGCCGCGGCGCTGCATCTCCGGCACCATGAGCGATCCCAGCATCGCCGTATTCGCCATGCTTGAGCCGGTAAGCGTGGAGAAGGTCGCCCCGCCCATGACGGTGAGAAAACACAAACGGCCCGGCAAACGCCCCAGCAGCTTGTCCAATGCATCGAAGACGCGGATGGCGAGGCCGGAATGGAAGAACAGCGCCCCCATGAAGACGAACAGTGGAACCGGCGCCAAAGTGAAACGGGTGATCAGCGACGTTGAATTGTCGATAACCTGGGTAAGACCGGCAACGCTGCCGACGAAGATCAGCGTCCCGAGAACATTGGTCGCCATGAAGGCGAGAGCCACCGGCACGCCCAGCGCCATGAGGCCCATGACCATGCCGATAAGAATAAGGGTGGCAAAATACCAGGCCATCAGACGGAATCCTTCACT
>JAPOIA010000228.1 GCA_029979185.1 Alphaproteobacteria bacterium
ATAGTCTCCGGCCTTAAATCAACCCTATTCCCAGCGCGCGCTTAAGCGCGGCGCCTCCCAGAAACACTCATCATTTCCGAGCAAGGAACGTATCTCATGAAACTCCGTACACTTATCGCTGCCACGCTGATCGCTGCCGGCCCCCCGATATTGCCCGGCGAGATGGCCCAGGCTATGCGGCGCTTGCGGCTCTCGTCGGCATGATCGACGAATGCTTCCGGATCGACCGGAAGGTCGTTGAAGCGGGCAATCCGCCCCTTCATCTCGTCGGCTGTTGGTTCGATGCCCTTGCCGGGCGTTCTGGGAAAATAGGTGCGTTCGGACAAGGCGCTGCTCCAATTCTTGTGATTGGGAGCATTATGCCTGTCCACAAGCGCACGGCAATCGCAATCGGCTCAGGCCGCTTTCACAGCCTTGTGCGCGATGCCCAGATTGTCCCGCAGCGTGTTGCCGGAATATTCGCTCTGGAAGATGCCGCGTTTCTGCAAGATTGGCACGACATGTTCGACGAAGGCCTCCAGCCCGGACGGCACCACGTCGATCATCAGGTTGAAGCCGTCGACGGCGCCGTCGCGCCACCAGCTCTCGATCATCTTGGCCGCCTGTTCCGGCGTGCCGACAATTTGCCGGTGGCCGCCGCCGTTGCGGTACAGCACTTCGCGCACGGTGAGCTTCTTTTCGGTCGCCAGCCGCAGCGCAGCAGCCCGGAACCCCTGCGAGGCGCGGAACTTCTCGTTCGACATGATCAGGTCGACCGGCATCGGCTCGTCCAGTTTCAGATCATCGACCTTGCAGCCGACCCGCAGCGCCAGCTTTTTCAGCTCCGCCTGGCCGGACAATTCGTCCAGCTCCGCCTTGCGGGCGCGTGCTTCGGCTTCCGTACCGCCGAGAATGGTCATAAGCCCGGGGGTAACCTTGATGGAATCGGGATCGCGCCCGAAGGCCGCCGCGCGCTGGCGCACATCGGCGCGGAATTCCAGTGCCGCCGTCTTGGTATTCTGCGCCGTGAAGACGACATCCGCAAAACGGGCGGCAAGGTCCCGGCCCGTGCCAGAGGAGCCCGCCTGGTAGAGCAAAGGCCGGCCCTGCGGCGTGCGCGGAAGGGTCAGCGGTCCCTTTACCGCATAATGTTCGCCTTCATAGTTCAGGGTATTGACGCGCGCGCCGTCGGCGAAAATGTTGCGCTCCTTGTCGCCTATGAGCGAACCGTCGCCCCAGGAATCCCACAGCTTGAAGACGATTTCGACGAATTCGTTGGCCCGCTTGTAGCGGTCCCCATGATCCGGAAGTCCGCCATTGCCGAAATTGGCGGCAACGTCCGGCACGAAAGTCGTGACGATATTCCACGCCGCGCGTCCGCCGCTCAGGTGATCGAGTGAGGAGAACCGCCGGGCGATATTATAGGGCTCGTTATAGGTGGAGGACGCGGTGGCCACGAGGCCGATGTTCTGCGTCGCCGCCGCGACCATGGACAGCACCACAGTCGGGTCCGTCGCGCCAAGATTCGGACGTTCGAAATTTTCCTCCGACACTGCCAGCGTATCGGCAAGGAACATCGCGTGCAGCTTGCCCTTTTCCGCCACTTTCGCGGCATGGGTGAAATAATCCAGCTTCAGGTAATCGTCCGGGCTGCCATCCCTGTAGCGCCAGGCGCCCGGATGCATGCCAAGCCCCATGACGCACATGCTGATAATCATGGATGACGAATTGGGATTGCTCACGGTGCTCCTCCCTTGAGCGGCGAATACAGTTTTGTTGCGGCATTGTCGCGGATTTGAGGGCAAATCGCAACCGGGGTCGCCACGATCTATTGCCAAGGGCGGAGCAGGAACAGCGGGCTGGGAGTAAAAAATGTCATGATGTGGCTCACCCCCCCAACACCCCTGCCATCCAGTCCGCCGTTTGCGTGCGCCAGCGATAGCCGCGGTTGTTGACGACGTGGTTGCCGTCCTCGACCGTCAATAACGTGCAGGGGCCCTGCACTTCTCTTGCGAGGCATTCCGCATCCTGCCATGGCACCACCGTGTCGAGCTTGCCGGTGACGATGAAAATCGGGCAGGTGATGTTCTTCGCGCAGTCTTTCAAAGTCAACGTCGCGGCTACCTTGCGCGCTTCATCTTCGCTCTTGCTGTGGCTGCGAACGCGGAAGGCCTCGCGGGTAAGGCCGGGCAGCCGGTCCCATGCCTCGCCCCAGTCGTAGGGGCCCGATAGGGCAACGCAGGCCTTGATGCGCTTGTCGTGGGCGGCAGAACGGGACGAATAATAGCCGCCCAAAGACACGCCCCACATGCCAAGCCGTGAGGCATCGATATCGGAACGCCGCTCGGCATAGTCGATGACGGCGGACGTTGCGGTTTCGTAGTTGCCGCGGATCGGCAGGTCGTATTCCGCTTCGCCCTGTCCCGGCCCGTCGAAGACCAGCGTGGCGATACCGCGCGCCAGAAACGGCGCTTCGTATTCACCGGTTTCTTCCTTGCACGAGTCGAGACCGCAGGCCATCAGTATCACCGGCGGCCTGTCCATCCCGGCAGGTTTGCGCAGGATGCCGAAGAGTTTTCCGCCCTCGAACGGTATTTCCACCCGCTCGCCTGGCGGCGACAGATGCGGCAAGGCATCGTTGCGGCAGGCGATGGCTTTGTCATGCGCCGCTTTCATCTGCGGGATATCGTGGACGAAGAGAAACTTGCCGAAGTGATAATAGACCCCGGCGCGCTGCAGATGTTCCCCGGCGCTGAGCGTATGCCCCTGCGCCATGGCTTCGCGCCCCAGGGCCTCGTGAGCCGCGCCGCGCGCCGACCATGCCGCGCACCATTGGTCCCAGGTGTCAATGGAACCGGTCACATCCTCGAAATCGGCAAGGGCAATACCGTTGGCGACAAAGCGGTGGCCCCAGTGCGATACGGCTGCCGCTACCCGCGGGTCCTTTGCCGGCTTGGTCTCGTTGCTCATGTCCTGACTATTCCCGTCCTTCGCGCCGGTACCAGGGGAACCAGCGCCGCAATATCCACCCCATGATGGCATCGAGCCCGATGCCGAACGCCGCCAGCACCAGCACGGCGCACATGGCGACATCCTGCTCCAGCGCGCGGGCATTGGACAGGATATAAAAGCCGATGCCCGGTACTGACGCATAGATCTCCGCCAAAACCGCGCCGACCAACCCGCGGCCGATAGCCAGCCGGATGCCGGCGATCAGATAGGGCAGGGAGGCGAACAGCGATATGCCGAACCATATGTCGCGCGGTCCGGCGCGGAACGAGCGCGCCACTTCAAGATATTCGCGCGGCACATTGCGGACGCCATCGGCGACATTGAGGATGATCGAGAACAGCGCGGCGAACACGATGATTGCGAAGCGCGCGCCGGCGCTGTAACCGAACCACATTGTAAGAAGCGGCAGTACGGCGACCATCGGCATCGCGTAGAAGCTGTTCACCCACAGTTCCGATACGCGGTTGACCCATGGTTGGCGCCCCATGGCGACGCCGATCAGCACGCCCGCCACCAGGGAAACGGCAAGCCCGATCAGGACCGCGCTGAGCGTCGACCACGAGGCAGCCCACAATTCTGCACTCATGCCCGCAGCCGGCAGTTTCATGATAACGCCGCTCGGGCGCGTCACGAAAGGCGCGGCGAAAGCCCATGTGCAGATTTCCCAAAGGCTGAACAGCATAATGCCCGCCAGCAGCTTGAGGGCCAGCGGACTGGACTTGATCCGCGACCATAGGGAGCGGCCAGAAGGTACGGGAATAGCCGTCGCGCTCATCGCAGGCTTGCTCCCCATTTGATGTAGCGCGTCTCGATAGCGCGCACGCAGAACATCAGGAATGTGCCCAGCAATGTCACAACGAGAATGGAAGCCAGCACACCTGCCATGTCGAAGGCCCGCTCGCTGCCGATAAGCAGGTCGCCAAGTCCGGTCGGATTGAGCAGGATTTCGGCTGCGATCATGCCGACCAGCGCGCGGGCAACGCCCTGCCGCAGGCCGGTCATGGCGAATGGTAGTGTGTATGGAATGATGACATCCTTCCACAGCCGCCATTCGCGTGTGCGGAACGAGCGCGCTACTTCGAGATATTCCGGCTTCAGGCTGCGAGCGCCTTCAAGCGTGTTGTAGAGGACAGGAAACAGCGCGAACAGAAAGACGACAAGCACCTTGGGCCAGAATTCGAAACCGAAGATGGCGAGAATGAAGGGGATCAGCGCCGCCATTGGCGTTGCATATAGGCCGAGGATGTAGTCTTCCAGTGCGATGCGCAGCCAGGGCAGGCGAGCCATCGCCATGCCGAGGCCAAGGCCGGCTACCAGCGCAAAAGACAGACCGGTGAGAAACAGCTTGAGGGAGGAGCCGAGCGCCATCAGCAGGTCGGAAGCGGTAACGGACTCCATCAGCGCCGCGAAGACGCCCGCACCATCAGCTCTCGTATCGGAATAGCGCTCGATAACCGCCGGCAAGTCGAGAAAGGAAATCAGCTTGGGCAGCGTGCCCGGATGTTCTTCTGTAATCCTGTAGCCGAGGGTATTGGCTATCGCATGGGCAATGGAATTGGAGAAGCCGACATCAGACCCCAGCACCGGCGCAAAGAAAGCGGTATTGAATTGCCAGCCGGCAATTTCCCAAAGCAATAGCCCGGCAAAAAGACTGAGCAACACTTGTCCGGCTTTGTATCCGGCCAGCCAGTTCATCATCTAGGTCCTGAATATTGAGGGCCGCCCGATAGCCGGGCGGCCCGGTAATCATGCAGCGTGTCGCCTATTTCAGTTTCTGGACAGCGTCCCAGATGCTCAGGTCGACGATATCGCCGTAGGATACA
>JAPOIA010000229.1 GCA_029979185.1 Alphaproteobacteria bacterium
GCCCTGATCTCCGGGTTCCCAGGTCGCTTTTCAGATGTTTCCGGCTGGAAGGCGTTTCCAGCTACGCGGCGAAGCCCTATTGTACTGGCGAACCACCACCCATTCATGAGAGGAAACATGTCCGAGAAACACCATGAAGCGAAGCGCAAGATATTTGCAGGAGCCGCGCTTGTCATGGCCAGCCTTGCTGCTACGGCTCAGGCAGCCGCTGCCGATTTCTATACCGGCAAATCAATCAATTTCATCGTCGGCGGATCCCCGGGCGGCGGTTACGATACCTATTCACGTACGCTCGCCCGGCACTGGAGCCGGTTCATTCCCGGCAAACCAAGCATCATCGTCAAGAATCAGCCGGGCGCCGGCAGTGGCGTAGCCGCAGGCCTGCTCTACAACACCGCCCCCAAGGATGGCCTGTGGATCGGCGCACTTTTCCCCGGAGCCATCATCGGTCCGATTCTCGACCCCCGTCCAAACATGAAATTCGATCCCTCGAAATTCATCTATATCGGCAGCGCCGACGCCGGAACCCGCATTTGCATCACCGGGCCAAAGTCGAAGATCAAGACCTTCGAGGATGCGCAGAAGACAAAGACAATCATGGGCGCCAGCCAGGCAGGCGGTTCCACCCGCGACTATGCCTATATGCTTAACCACACCGGCGGGGCGAAGTTCGATGTCGTCAGCGGCTATAAGGGCAGCCGCGCGATCTTCCTCGCCATGGAGCGCGGCGAGGTTGACGGCATGTGCGGTCTCGACTGGAGCAGCATGAAATCACAGAAGGGCGACTGGGTGCGCGACGGCAAGGTCAATATCCTTGTGCAGGCCGCCCTCGATCCGGAGCCGGAACTCGACAAGATGAAGGTTCCCTCGATCTGGAAGTACATAAAGAACAAGGATGACATCAAGGCGGTCAAACTTATCGTCAGCCAGCAGGTATTCGGGCGCCCCTATGTCGCCCCGCCCGGTACGCCGGCCGACCGGATCAAGCAACTGCGCGATGCCTTCATGGCGACCATGAAAGATGCCCGCTTCCTCGCGGACGCCAAAAAGGCTCAGCTGAGCATCGAGGCAACACCCGGCGACAAGGTCAACAAGCTGATCGACGACGTCTTTGCAGCTCCCAAGGCAGTTGTTGAAAGAGCCAAGTCGCTGATCCGCAAATAGGATACTTGCAGGCGGCGCGACCGGAAAAGGAATCGTGCCGCCTTGCAGGGCTGCAGGCAGTCACTGCATCTGCATCTGCAGACAAAATTCAGGAGAGCGGACGTTTTCCGGTCAAAAGTTTGCGTAAGGACAAGTTTCCGGCTTCGGCCGCGGACTAGACAGGTTCTAACCCGGAACTTGTCCCGCGCGCACGATTTGCGGTTACGGACCACGCAATGACGGACTACAGGCCATGACGCACATCACTCCCGCTGCCGGATCGACCGCTCCTGCCCTGCAAGCGCCCTCGCCGTTGAACGGCGCAACCATTGCAATCCTGCTAATACTTGTCGCCATCGCGCTGGTCGTTGGCGGCACGGTGTCGATCCCGCAAGCGATGCTTTACCTGATAGGCGTGGCGCTGGGTGTGTCCCTGTATCTTGCCAGCCTTGGCTTTACCGGCGGCTTCCGTGTCTTGATGGCTGATGGCCGCAGCGCCAACGTCCGCGCCCAGATGGTAATGCTGGCGCTGGCGATACTGCTGTTTTACCCGGCCATGGCCACGGGGACATTGTTCGGACGCCCGGTCGGCGGTTTTGTCGCCCCGGCAGGAACATCAGTCGCGGTGGACGCTTTTATTTTCGGCATCGGCATGCAACTTGGCGGAGCATGTGCATCAGGCACATTGTTCACCGTCGGCGGCGGCAACGTGCGGATGTTGTTGACCCTGGTATTTTTTATCGCCGGATCCGTAATCGGCCTGGAGCACCTGCCCTGGTGGCAAAAGCTGCCACAGCCGCCGGCCATATCCATGGTCGAGAAGCTGGGTCTCGTACCGGCGCTTGCGCTGAACCTGGCAATTTTCGCGCTGATCTTTGCGGTAGTCGCCAATATCGAACGCAAACGCCATGGCAAGCTGGAACCGATCATGAGCAAGGATGCGCCGGCTGCCCAAACAGGCAGCTCGCGCTGGCTCGTCGGCCCCTGGCCACTCATCGCCGGCTCCATTGCGCTCGTGCTGCTCAACTTTGCGACGCTCTATCAGGCCGGCAGACCATGGGGCATCACCGGCGCCTTCCCTCTCTGGGGCGCCAAGGCGATGAGCGCGCTGGGTGCAGACATGACACAATGGTCGTCCTGGTCGCAGCCGTGGCAGCAGGCGGCGTTGAAATCGAGCGTGCTGAAGGATGTCACCTCGGTCATGGACATCGGGATTATTCTGGGCGCAATGATCGCCGCCGCGCTGGCCGGCAAGTACAAGCCGGGATGGCGGGTGCCGCCGGGTCAGATTGCCGCCTCCGTAATAGGCGGGCTGATGCTCGGATACGGCGCCCGGCTCGCCTATGGCTGCAATATCGGCGCATTTTTCAGCGGCCTTGCATCTGGCAGTCTACACGGCTGGCTGTGGATCTTATGCGCGCTACCGGGAAACTGGATCGGGATGCATCTGCGACCGCTCTTCGGTATGCAGGTCGAATGGGGCAAAAGTTCCGTTTAAGCAAGAACTCACGGAATCTTTATGCTTTCGACGCCTGCCCGATGCCGCCCCGGCCCGGTAAACTCTTGCATTGAGCCAAAAGTTGTTGAATATGCGGCGGCGAAACGGCAGAGAGCCGTTGCCCGCGTGTATCTCGAATTGCAGGAAAACAGCCGTGATATTTTCCCATTTTCGCCGAGTTTTCGTCGCAGCCGGCGCCGTTGCTGCCGCTGCTGTTTTTTCCGCGCCAGCTGCCCAGGCGCAGCAGTCCGCCGCCGAATTCTTCTCCGCACCCTACAACAAGCCCGGCTATTATCCCTCGTCCGGGCGCGTAGTGCGTAGCGCCATTCCGCGCCAGGTGGTCAACTATCGCGGCCGCCACCGTCCCGGTACGATTGTCATCAACACCCGCGAACGCCGGCTGTATCTGGTGCAGATGGGCGGCCAGGCAATCAAATACGGCATTGGCGTTGGCCGTCCCGGTTTCCAATGGGCCGGGGTAAAGAATGTCTCGCGCAAAGCCGAATGGCCGGCCTGGACGCCGCCGCCGCAGATGCTGCGCCGCCGCCCCGACCTGCCCCGTCACATGAAGGGTGGCATCGGCAATCCACTTGGCGCCCGCGCCTTGTATCTGGGCTCGTCCCTGTACCGCATCCACGGCTCCAATGAGCCCGATACCATCGGCCAGGCCGTTTCGTCGGGCTGTATCCGCATGACCAACAATGATGTGATCGACCTCTACAAGCGGGTCCGTGTCGGCACACGCGTCGTCGTCATGCGCTAACCATCTGGAAAAATGGAATTCAAAGGTCCGGAATCAATCCGGCCTTTTTTATTGTCATGCGCGCGCCGAGCGAGCTTCCCCAATGGGCTTTGCACTAGACCAGGAAGCGCTATATATGGATGGCTATAACGGTTCACACGAGGAAACCCATACAGGATTGCAACGTGAGTAACTCGACGACCGACAAACTGAAAACGCGCCCTGCCCTGATCGATCCCTTCGGCCGGGCCATCACCTATATCCGGGTGTCGGTCACCGACCGCTGCGACTTCCGCTGCGTCTATTGCATGTCCGAAGACATGACCTTCCTGCCGAAGCGCGATCTGTTGTCGCTGGAAGAACTGGACAGGCTGTGCTCGTCCTTCGTCAACCTGGGAACCCGCAAGATCCGGATCACCGGCGGGGAACCGCTTGTCCGCCGCAACATCATGACATTGTTCCAGTCCTTGTCCCGTCATTTGGACAGCGGCGCTCTGGAGGAGATAACGGTTACGACCAACGGCTCGCAACTGGCGAAATATGCGCGCGATCTCTACGCCTGCGGTGTGCGGCGTATCAATGTTTCCCTCGACACGCTAAACGAGGCTAAATTCCGCACGATCACCCGCTGGGGCGATTTCAACAAGGTCATGGAAGGCATCGACGCCGCACAAGCGGCTGGCCTGTCGATCAAGATCAACGCAGTGGCGCTGAAGGGCGTAAACGATAATGAACTGGCCGACATGGTGCGCTGGGCGCATGGACGCGGCTTCGACATGACGTTCATCGAAGTCATGCCTCTTGGCGAAATCGGCGAGGACCGCAGCGACCAGTACATGCCGCTGACCGAAGTGCGCAGCATCCTGAATAATGAATTCACGCTCGAAGCCAGCGATTATCAGACCGGCGGGCCGGCCCGTTACCTCACAGCCGCAGAGACAGGCGGCCGTATCGGTTTCATCACACCGATGACGCATAACTTCTGTGAGACCTGCAATCGCGTCCGCATTACCTGCACCGGAACGCTCTATATGTGCCTCGGCAAGGACGATGCCGCCGACCTCCGCGCTCCGCTTCGCGCTTCGGAATCGAACGATTTGCTCGAAGCAACTATCCGCGATGCGATTACCCGCAAGCCGAAGGGCCACGACTTCGTCATCGATCGTAACACTTCACGCCCTGCGGTATCCCGGCATATGAGCATGACGGGCGGTTAGCGGGTACTATCGGCCGGACCGGTTCGTGGCCTGCTCAGATTGCCTGCTAAAAGTCGACCCGCACAATCGACTTTCCCGGTGCATGACGGTTTATGTCCGGTGCTTGCGCCGGCACATCGCACAAGATTTCCGAAACCCGCTGGTTCGCTGCCCTGCTCCCAGATCCGCCGCTTGTCTCGCCAGGTAAAGGCCGCGCACGCCTGCTGCTG
>JAPOIA010000022.1 GCA_029979185.1 Alphaproteobacteria bacterium
AGGCACATTGTCGAACTGTTTGCCGACCAGACGCGCTTCATCCAGAAATACGAGGACTTCGAAGCCCGCTCTGTCCTCAGCTTCTATGTTCTGGACAAGGACAATTTCAATTCGCTCGTGTCGGACATTGCTGCTGCCCGCGAAGCGGCACGTTCCCCGCGCCACCTTATCAGCACGGAGATGTGGACGCATCTCAACATGTTTCATTCGCGGCTGCAGGCGCTGACCCAGTACGACATCCACGGCGACCGGCTCGGCCGGACCATATCCGCCATCATCACCGATTGCCAGACCTTCGAGGGCATCGCCGAGGGTACGTTCATTCGCGGCGAGGCCTGCATTTTCTACCAGATGGGTAAGTATATCGAGCGCGCCGACCAGACGACGCGTATTCTCGACATGGGCTATGGACGCCTTGGCTTCGACAAGGACGATGCGATCACCTCGGCGCAGTGGCACGTATTGCTGCGCTCCGTTTCGGCCTATCACGCATTCCGCAGCCGCCATCCCGGAACGATCAATCCCAAACAGATCGCGACATTCCTGCTATTTGACGAGGAGTTTCCCCGCGCTGTAAGTCTGTGCGTATCGCGTTTCACCCAGCAATTCCGGAATCTGCAGGAACGCGCCGACAATGGCGCGGACGCGGAGGTCGAGGAAGCACGCCTGCAACTGCAGAAGCTGATGGATAGCGGGCCTGGCCTGCGCGTGACGCCCAGCGGACTGCACAGGTACCTGGATCAGGTCCAGAAAAGCATCGGCAACCTCACCAACCATTTGCGACATTGCTATTCCGGTATTCCCATCGCCGCCTGACGCAAAGGCGGCGAAATGGCGCTTATCCTGCGGTGCCTTTGATGGTATCACGGCAGCATCGAAGCTGGCGGCTCACCGCCAGCCTTGCCGGGGACGCAGATGACCTATTGTTGCGGAATATTGGTGCGTGACGGACTGGTAATGGTGGCGGATACGCGAACCAATGCCGGACTGGACAATATTTCCACCTTCCGCAAACTGCATCTGTTCGAGCAGCCGCGCGAAAAGGTCATGATGCTTGCCGCCGCCGGCAGCCTTTCCGTTACCCAGACTGTCATCAGCTATCTGCGCGAGGGCGTGCCGGACCCGCAGACCGGCGAGCACAAGACATTGCTCGACGCCCACAGCATGCTCGAAGCCGCGATCATGGTCGGCAATGCAATCCGCCTTGTGCACCAGACATTCCTCAACGCCCCGCAGGCCGCTCAGGTCGATTTTGGCGTGACATTCCTGTTCGGCGGTCAACTGGCGGATCTCCGGCTGCGGCTGTTCATGATCTACAACGAAGGCAATTTCATCGAGGCGACTGAAGACACCCCATATCTGCAGGTGGGCGAGCACAAATACGGCAAGCCGATCCTCGACCGCGCGGTGTCCTTCGATACCGACCCTTATGACGCCCTGAAACTGGGACTGGTTTCAATGGACTCCACACTGCGCTCCAATCTGAGCGTCGGGCTGCCGCTCGATGTGGGGCTGCTGCGTCGGGATACGGTCGCGCTGGAGGTGAACCAGCGCATCGACGAGAGCGACGAATACTTTTCGAACCTGCGCGAAAGCTGGTCGGTCGCCCTGCGCGAGGCGCATCTGAAGATCCCGCGCCCGCCGTACGGTGTGAAGGACGGGCAAGTATAGGCCTGCGATAGTGATTTCGCCCCCGATTTTATAGTCTTAGCCCATGCCAAACGTCATCCTCATCGACAACTACGACAGCTTCACCTTCAACCTCGTCCACTATCTTGGGGAACTGGGAGCGGAAGTGGCGGTCCACCGAAACGATACGATTTCCGTCGATGATGTTCTGGCAGCACAGCCGGACGCCATCGTCATTTCGCCCGGCCCCTGCACGCCGAACGAGGCCGGCATCTGCCTCGAATTGATCCGGGCCGCGGCTGGCAAGATCCCCCTGCTCGGGGTCTGCCTCGGGCACCAGTCGATCGGCCAGGTATTCGGCGGCAACGTGGTGCGCGCGCCGGTGCCGGTGCACGGCAAGCTGGCCGAAGTCCGGCACAATGCCCGGGGCCTGTTCCGGGGCATCAACGGCCCCTTCAAGGCGACACGTTACCATTCGCTGGTCGTCGACCGCGAAAGCTTTCCGGAAGCACTTGAGGTCATCGCGGAACTGGCAGACGGTCTCGTGATGGCGCTGCAGCATCGCCAATTGCCGGTTTACGGATTGCAGTTCCATCCCGAAAGCATACTCTCCGAGCACGGACACCTTATGCTGCGCAACTTCCTTGTTCTTGCCGCCGAATTCGCAGCACAAACCACCAGTCCGGCCTGATTCTAGCCCGAACCTTGCAACGCGGCAGCGATCACTCCTGCGCCGCGCTGCCGTCAGGCATTGCCGGCATGCCGCTTTGCGACTTTGCGGCTTGACTTGCGCCCTATGCAGTCGGCACATGATACTTGGAAATTCAAGGGACCGGGTCGGGCGTTCAAGCTGAGCGTTTCCCGGCTTGCATGAAGATATTGCGTGGATACAAAAATCTGGATCATTTCCCGTTTTCATGAAATCGACGGCGTGATGCAGACAATCGGAGACGGATATGGACGCATTTAAACCCATCCTCGCCAAGGTCGCGTCGGGAATGACCCTGACACGCGCCGAGGCCGAGGCAGCCTTTGACGACCTGCTGTCGGGCGATGTGACGCCGGCACAGATGGGCGGGTTTTTGATGGCGCTGCGGGTGCGGGGCGAAACTGTCGACGAATTTGCCGGCGCGGCATCGGCCATGCGCAGCAAGATGCTGCGGGTCAAAGCTCCGGAGGGCGCGATCGATATTGTCGGTACAGGTGGCGACGGCTCCGGATCCTATAATGTCTCGACACTGGCATCGATCCTGACAGCGGCCTGCGGCGTGCCTGTCGCCAAGCACGGCAATCGCGCGCTGTCATCCCGCTCCGGCGCCAGCGATGTGTTGACGGCTCTTGGGGTCGTCGTCGGCCAGAAGCCGGAGCAGATCGAAAAATGCCTGCAGGAAGCCAAACTTGGCTTCATGATGGCGCCGAACCATCACGCCGCCACCCGCCATGTGGCGCCGGTCCGCGTCGAATTCGGCACGCGGACAATCTTCAACATTCTTGGCCCTCTCTCCAATCCCGCCTCGGTGAAGCGCCAGCTGACCGGTGTCTTTTCCCGCAACCTGATCGAGCCGATGGCCCAGACTCTTGGCCAGCTTGGCTCGGAGGCAGCCTGGGTGGTCCATGGCTCGGACGGTCTCGATGAGCTGACGACCACCGGTGTGACCTATGTCGCGGAACTGAAAGACGGCAAGGTCCGGACCTTCGAAGTGACGCCGGAAGACGCTGGCCTCGCACGCGCCAAATCTGAAGACCTCAAGGGCGGCGACCCGGAATACAACGCAAAGGCGCTCCGCGATGTCCTCGAAGGTGCACAGACTGCCTATCGCGATATCGCTCTTCTGAACGCCGCTGCGGCCCTGATTGTTGCAGGCAAGGCGAGAGACCTGAAGGACGGTGTTTCGCAGGCCGCAGCCGCCATAGCAGACGGCAGGGCCGAACAGACGCTGGCCGTGCTCATCGCCTGCACAAATGCCGCCTAGGGGAAGCGACCATGACCGACATCCTCATGAAAATCGAAGCGTACAAGCGCCGGGAGATCTCGGAAGCCAAGGTGCGCGTACCATTCAAGACGCTCGAGCGGCAGGCGCACGATCAGGTTCCGCCGCGGGGCTTCGTGCACGCCATCGCCGACAAGGTCGAAGGCGACGACTTCGCGCTGATCGCCGAAATCAAGAAGGCCAGCCCCTCAAAGGGCCTGATCCGCGATGAGTTCGAGCCCCCGGCCCTGGCACAGGCCTACGAAAGCGGCGGCGCAACCTGCCTGTCCGTCCTCACCGACGAGCCGTCCTTCCAGGGCAAGCCGGAATATCTGAGCGAGGCGCACAAGGCGGTACATTTGCCGGCGCTGCGGAAGGATTTTCTCTACGACCCCTATCAGGTATACGAAGCGCGCGCCTGGGGCGCCGATTGCATCCTGATCATCATGGCGGGCGTTGACGACGACACAGCCCATGACCTCAACCGCGCCGCCCACGACCTGCAGATGGACGTGCTGGTGGAGGTCCACAACGAGGTAGAGCTGAACCGCGCCCTTGAACTCGAAACCCGGCTGATCGGCATCAACAATCGCGACCTGCACACATTCGAGACGACCCTGGACGTGAGCGAGAAACTCGCACCATTGGTACCGAAGGACCGTATCATCGTGTCGGAAAGCGGTATCTATACCCACGAAGACTGCATGCGGCTGTCGAAATGCGGCATCAACGCCTTCTTGGTCGGCGAAAGCCTGATGCGCCAGGACGACGTCCGCATGGCAGTGCGAAAACTTCTGATCGGCGAACAGGCTGCGCAATGAGCGAAACGGGCAAACTGACCCATCTGTCCTCCACCGGGGAGGCCCATATGGTTGACGTGTCCGCCAAGGACGCCACGCAGCGCCTTGCGGTGGCCGAAGGCCGCGTGGTCATGCTGCCGGAGACCCTGGCGCTTATCATTGCCGGAGACGCCAAGAAGGGCGACGTACTCGGTACGGCGCGCATTGCCGGCATCATGGCCGCCAAACGCACCCATGAACTGATCCCGCTATGCCACCCGCTGGCGCTCAACCAGGTTACCGTCGACCTGACGCCCGACGAGGCCCTGCCCGGTATCCGCGTCAAGGCAAGCGCCCGGGTCACCGGGAAGACGGGCGTCGAGATGGAAGCGCTGACGGCCGCGTCCGTCGCTTGCCTGACGATCTACGACATGTGCAAGGCGGTGGACCGTTTCATGCGGATCGACGGCATTGGCATGACGCAGAAGTCCGGCGGCAAGTCCGGAGACTGGTCACGCGCCAGCGTCGACGTGGCACAGGATGGCGGCTGATGGCGAATGCTCCCCTCCTTCCCGTGGCCGATGCGCTGGCGCAGGTCCTTTCTTCTGCCGGACCAGCCCCGGCGTCTGAAACCGTACCGCTGACTGAGGCCCACAACCGTCGGCTGGCCAAGGGTCTGGCCGCCCGCCGCACCCAGCCGCCTGCGCCTCTGTCGGCGATGGACGGCTATGCCGTGCGCCGCGCCGACATCGAGACGGTACCCGCCAACCTTAAGCTGATCGGCACCAGCGCCGCCGGTCACGGCTTTCGCGGTACTGTCGGAGCCGGTGAAACGGTGCGCATATTTACCGGTGCGCCGCTGCCCGACGGCGCCGACACGATTGTCATTCAGGAAGATACAGACACCGATGGCGTTGCCATCATCATGAAGGAAAGCGAGCCGCTCGGCCGCCATGTCCGCGCCGCCGGCCTGGACTTCAAGACCGGTGATCTGCTGCTGGAAGCCGGCCGAAGGCTTGGGCCTGCCGAACTGGCGCTGGCAGCGGCCATGAACCACTCCCACATCGAAGTTGCGCGCAAACCGCTGGTTGCGATCCTCGCGACAGGCGATGAACTGGTCTCCCCGGGCCAGGAACCCGGCCCTGACCAGATCGTCGCCTCCAACAATTTCGCCGTGGCCGCCTATGTCGAGCGCGCTGGCGGCAAGGTACTCGATCTCGGCATCGCTCCCGACAATTTTCCGGCTATCGAGGGCGCGATCCGCCGCGCCCGCGAGGCGAAGGCCGACATTCTGGTCACGCTGGGCGGCGCCTCGGTCGGCGATCATGACCTGGTGCAGGATGCGCTGAAAAACGAGGGCATGGACCTCGGCTTCTGGCGCATCGCCATGCGGCCAGGCAAGCCGCTCATGCACGGCGGAATAGGCGACATGCGGGTTCTCGGCCTTCCGGGAAATCCCGTCTCGGCCATCGTTTGCGCGATATTGTTTCTCGTACCGCTGGTGCGCGCCCTGACCGGCGACCCCCATGCCGGTGCAGACCCTTCGATCCCGGCAACCCTGGGCGAGGACATGCGCGAAAACGATACCCGGCAGGACTATGTGCGCTCCCGCGTATCCGGCCTCTCCGAGGGTCTGCCAGTCGCCTCGCCGTTTTCCCGGCAGGATTCGTCCATGCTCGGCACATTGGCCCAGTCGCAAGGCCTGATCATCCGCCCGCCCTTCGCACCGGCGGCGAAAAAGGGCGATCCCTGCCGGATCATCCTGCTGGATACGCCGGCCTAGGCGGTTTCGCAGACATATCAAGCGCATAAACAGCATGATCGTCGCCGTCACCCTTGCCGCGGCGGTTTTTCGCGCCAGATTTTGACCGGAACGATTGCGCCGTCCGAAAAGGCGGTTTACTAACATCCAACAAGTCACAACAGATCGGGAGAAAGAGACGATGCGCGCCTGGTTTTTTACGGAAATGCCCTACCCCTACCTGCCGCCATTCGAGGAAATTCCGTCCATCCGCGTCAATCTCGCCAGCAAGCACTTCGATCCGAAAATCGGCGCCGATCTCTACAACCGTTATCTCGACGAATACATGATCGCCGACGAGGCTGGTCTCGACCTGATGGTTAACGAGCATCACCAGACGGCAACCTGCATCGACGCCTGTGCGCCTCTGTCACTGGCCATTCTGGCCCGCCAGACGAAAAATGCCCGCCTGTGCATTCTCGGCAACCCCATCGCCAACCGCGGCGATCCGCTTCGTATCGCCGAGGAAATGGCGATGATCGACTGTATCTCCCGCGGCCGCGTGGAAGCCGGCTTCGTGCGCGGCGTGCCGTATGAAATCTTTGCGGCAAACACCATTCCCTCCCAGACGCTGGACCGGCTGTGGGAAGGCGTCGACCTCGTCCTGAAGGCATGGACCACGACTGATGGCCCCTTCAACTTCGAGGGCAAATACACCCACAAGCGCGCCATCAACCTGTGGCCCCGCCCCTACCAGACGCCCCATCCCCCGGTCTGGGTCACCGGCTCCAGCGACGTTGCCTCCGTCCGCCACGCTGCAGGCAAGGGCTTCGTCTTCGCCACTTTCCTGCAGCCCTACCAGAAAGTGCGGGTCCTGTTCGACGCCTACCGCGAGGCCTATCGCGACAGCGGCCAGCCGGGCGGCGGCGGTCTCGCGTTCATGCCGCTGATGTATGTGGCCGACAACGAGGCCGAAGCACGCAAAGGCGCCGAGGAACTGTCCTGGTATCTGAAGGCCAAGACCGAGCCGCAGTTCCGCAACCCGCCCGGCTATGTCCCGGTGGAAGCCAATGTTGCGGCCATGAAATTCGCTGACGATGCCCGCGCCTCCCGCACCGACGGCATGCGCAAGATGACCCTCGATGACCAGCGCGAACAGGGCGTCGTCATGTTCGGCACGCCCGATCAGGTCGTCGAACAGATCGAGCGCGAATACGAGCGCATCGGCGGCTTCGACCACCTGCTGATGATGATGCAGGCCGGCTTCCTCGACCACAAGCGCACGGTGTCGAACATCAACCTGTTCGCCAAGGAAGTCTATCCGCGCATCAAGCATCTGGTAGGCACGAAGGAAAAACTCGGACTGCAGGCAGCGGAATAACTTTCAGTATTTTATTGTTATATAAAAAGGCGTTAGACAATGAATGCTGATGTAAAGCAGCAACTCGCGCCCGGGGGCGTTCTCCGAGCGGCGATCAACCTGAGCAACCCGCTGCTCGTCACCGGCAAGGCTGCAAACGACGATCCGCAGGGCGTGTCGCCGGATATGGCAGCGGCCGTCGCAGCGGCTCTCGGTGTCGACGTCAAGCTGGTGCCCTACTCCAACCCCGGCCTGGTGGCCGACGGTATGGCGAAGGGCGAATGGGACATCGGCATGATCGCGATCGAGCCCGAGCGCGCCGCAACCATCGCCTTCACTGCCGGCTATGTACAGATCGAGGCGACCTATCTGGTCCGCGCCGGTGCACCGTTCCAGACCGTCGAGGAGGTCGACGCACCCGGCGTGAAGATCGCCGTATCCGGCCGCAGCGCCTACGACCTGTATCTTACCCGTACCCTCAAGCACGGCGAACTGGTACGGGGTTCAAATCTGGCGAACGCAACCGTGGTGTTCGGCGAACAGAACCTGCCGGCCCTCGCCGGCCTGCGGCCTGCCCTCATCGAGGACCAGAAGAAGTTCCCCGGGTCGCGCATTCTTCCCGGCATGTTCACCGCCGTCGCGCAGGCGGTTGGCTCGAACCCGGCAAACAAGGAAGCGGTCGCCTGGCTGTCAGAGTTCGTCGAAAAGCTGAAAGCGGACGGCACGATCCAGCAATGGATCGACAAGCACGGCGTGACCGGCCGCCTGATGGTGGGCGACCCTCGGTAAGCCGGCGCGGCCACCGCCCGGTATCAACACCATTTACAAATCAACAAAGTAACCCTCACCCTGAGGAGCAGGACAAAGCCCTGCGTCTCGAAGGGCGAGGGCGGGACGCGCATCCACGCACACCCAGAATTTATAGTCACGTTTCTTTACCCTTTTGAGCTGCAATGAAGCGAGTTTTTTGTCGCCGGATCATTGCATGAAACGCATTGCCCTCGCTGTGCTGCTCGCCCTGTTTCTCGCCGCTGGCTATGCGCTGTGGACGCGGGTGCTGTTTCCCACCTCTGGCAGCCTTCGCTACCGGCTTGTGGTCGAGGTCGAGGACAATGGCCGGACGGTCGCCGGCTCCAGCGTTGTCGAAGTCAGCCTGCACCGGAATGTCATCGGCACGCCCTATGCCATGGGGCTGCGCGGCGAGGCGGTGACGGTCGATCTTGGCATCAAGGGCCTGCTGTTTGCCGTCATGCGTTGCGAGAACGCCTCCCATGGTTGCTGGGAGATGTTTCCCGAGCGCGTGCTGGCGGCGAGGCGGGACATTGAAGACCGGCGGCGGGGCGACCGGCTGACGCTCTTCCGCGCCGTATCGCGCCTGCCGGACGGAACGTCAGCCGCGATACCCTGGCAAAGGATCGTCCAGACCGGGCCGCGCCCATGGGACGTCGAACGCTATCCCTTCGGCCCGATGCTCGTGCGCCTCCGCGACATCAACGATCCAACGAGCGTGGAAAAAATCGACCCGGAAAATCTCGCCAAAAGCCTCGGCCATGGCGTGCGGCTGAAAGCCATCACCATCGTGAAGACGAGCGAGCCGGTGAGCGAACAAATAGAAGGCAAGATGCCGGCCTACGGCAATAACCCGCAATGGCGGGCTTGGTTCATGGCGCTCCCGTACGGCCATCCGCTCAAGTTTGGGCCTGACGTATTTCAACAAGGATTTCGATAGGACATGCAGATGAATGCAGAACAATTTTTCGCGACTTTGGCGATGAATTCGTATAATCAGGGTTATGCAACCGGAGTAACGAATGTCGGATTGACCGTCGGACCGGCAACGATAATCGCGGAGTCAAGCGGTCTATTGCTCCATCCAATTACAAACCAACCGCTCGATAAACCCACCGGCTTCTACGCCGTCGCCTACCGCCTCACGCAAGCCGTCGGCGACCTCGCGGCGGGGGTGGCGATGCGCTAGGATGTGCGCGATCATCCAAACAAAGGCAGCGCCATGTCCCTCACCCTCTACAATTTCGCCGCGTCCACCTGTTCGCAGGCCGTGCGCTTCGTGCTGTACGAGAAGGACTTGTCCTTCGAGGACTACATCATGGACTCGCCGACCGGCGAGCATCTGCGCGAACCATATCTTTCGCTGAACCCGAACGGCGTCGTGCCGACGCTGGTGCATGACGGCGAGGCCATCTGCGATTCCACCGTCATCATGGAATATCTCGACGAGATCGCGCCCGAGCCCGCCATGGTCCCGCCGGACGTGCTAGGCCGGGCGAAGATGCGCGAATGGCTGCGCTATTTCGAGGAAGTACCCCACCCCTCCATCCGCTATCCCTCGTTCCATTATTTCATCGGCAAGAAGCTGGCGGACAAGAGCAAGGACGAACTCAATGCCCTCGCCGCCCGGCATCCGATCCGCAAGGATTTCTATTCGGAAATGAACCCGGAAGGGTTTACGCCGGACAAGGTCGCCGCGGCCGAGGAACGGCTGGCGAAATGCCTCGACCGGGTGGAAAAGGAACTCTCAGCTCCGGGCCATTCAGGACCCTGGCTGATGGGCGCCCAGCTCACCGTCGCCGACGCCTGCCTGATGCCGGTCATCGACCGGATGAACGATCTCGGCATGGACCACCTGTGGAAAAACGGCGCGCGGCCGGGCGTCTCCCGCTGGTACGCCGAAATACAAAAGCGCCCGGCCTTCGCCGCGACCTATTACACCGGCACGCGGCTTTCGGAAAACTACGGCGCGCCGCGCAACCGGTAACGGACCGTCTCGCATCTCCCCTGCATATCGCAGCATTCGATTGCGATTGAACCGCCTCGCAGACGGCTCTACACTTCGCAAAACAAGACTGCTGGGAGACGAAACGCGATGGAACAGAACCGCGAACCGCATGTGCGCCGCTGGCGCGAACAGCGCTGGCTGCTGGACGCTGTGGTGCGCGTCATCGGCATCGAATGGGACCAGGCGCGTATCTCCTCCAAGGCCCGGCCGATGGGCGCGGAGGCCGAGAACGAGTTTCGCGCCGTCGCCCGCCGCATCCGCAAATACGATGACATCTACCGCGAGTTCGCCGCCCAGGGCCGCAAGCGCCGCGAACGCGCTCTCGCTTTCGAGAAGGCCGGCCGCGCCGTCGCCGCCCGCGAGGCTTATCTGACCGCCGCTCTACTGTGGTCCACCGCCTGCTGGCCGATCCATGAGGACAACGAACAGCTGCGCAACGCCGAACGGGAAGTAAACGAGTGCTTCGCCAGGTTTATCGCCTATGCGCCGCATCCGGTGGAGCGGGTCGAGATACCCTTCGAGGGCAAGGAAATGCCCGCCTACCTGCATCTGCCGAAGCAGCCGGCGCCGGGCGAAAAGCTGCCCTGCGTCATCATTATCGGCGGCATGGATTCCAGCAAGGAGAACATGGTTTCGCTCTATGGCGACCGTTTCCTGGAACGCGGCTTCGCCGTGCTCGCCCTCGACGGGCCGGGCCAGGCGGAAGCCATCACCCGCGGTATTTTCTTTACCGAAAGGAATTTCGCCAATGCCGCCGGTGCCGTATGGGCATGGCTGGAAGGCCGCCCTGAAATCGATCTCGACCGCGTGGTGGTGCGCGGCACCAGTTTCGGCAGCTATTTCGGCACTGTTTTCGCCTGGGGGTTAGGTGACCGGATCAAGGGCTTTGCGGCAACCGGCGTCTGCCAGGAGCCCGGCTGCGACACCATCTTCAACGCCGCCTCGCCCACCTTCAAGATGCGCTTCATGATGATGTCCGGCTATACGGACGAGGACGCTTTCGACGCCTTTTGCCAGAAGATCGACCTGCGCCCCATCGCTCCGGAAATCAAATGCCCCTACATGGTCGTCGCCGGACAGAACGACCAGCTATCGCCGGTGGAATATACCGAGCACCTGTTCACCCTCGTCACCGCCCCGAAAAAGCTGGTCATATACGAAGGCGCCAACCACGGCGTCGGCGATGCCCCCTCCGTCGCCAACGGCGAGGACAAGGTAACCATGATCGCCGACTGGCTGCTGGACCGGGTGAACGGCGTACCCGTGACGTCCGAACGCGTATGGGTCGATTCCGCCGGCCGCGAGCATGTGACACCGTTTTCCTGAGCCGCTTCCCGGCGCAAGGCTCCCCGGCGCAAAACATCCCGGCGCAAGGCGCTTTCACTCCTGTCATCGGCGCGAAACAAACAATTGACAGAACATTCCGGGAACGGCTATTTTGTTCATGGTTTGTTTAGCGATTCATTCCACCTTCGATCCAGCCGCGCTTCAGCGGGCTGTTGATTCGGAAAGGACCGGCCGGAGAGCCTTCCGGCGGCCCGTTCCGGCCGGGATGACTTGCGCAAGAGATACAGGAAGCCGCCAGATGCTGACCAGGAAACAGAATGAACTGTTGCGTTTCATTCACGAACGGCTGAAGGAAGCGGGCGTGCCGCCCTCCTTCGACGAAATGAAGGACGCGCTCGATCTGCGCTCCAAGTCCGGCATCCACCGTCTCATCATCGCACTGGAAGAGCGCGGCTTCATCCGCCGCCTGCCGAACCGGGCACGCGCTCTGGAAGTGCTGAAGCTGCCGGAATCCTCCACCCCGCTCGGCACCGGCCGCGGCAAATTCGAGCCATCCGTGATCGACGGCAATCTTGGCAAGGTGCGCAAACCGGTTCAGCCGGCCGAGGCCGACAACGACAATGTCATCATACCGGTCATGGGCCGGATCGCGGCAGGCACGCCGATTTCCGCCATCCAGAGCCAGAGCCACACCATTTCCGTTTCGCCGGACTTCCTGTCCGGCGGCGAGCATTTCGCGCTGGAAATCCGCGGCGACTCCATGATCGACGCCGGCATTTTCGATAACGACACGGTCATCATCAAGCGCCAGCAAACCGCCGATTCCGGCGATATCGTCGTGGCGCTGATCGACGACGAGGAAGCGACCCTGAAGCGCCTGCGCAAGCGCGGCGGCTCCATCGCGCTGGAAGCAGCGAACGAGGCCTATGAGCCGCGCATACTCAGCGCCGACCGGGTACAGATACAGGGCAAACTGGTCAGCCTGCTGCGCCGTTATTAGTCTGGAATTCGATCCCGGCTATCGCGCCTTGACCCAGCCGCCGTCGTCTTTCGGCTTCGCTGGCTGGTGCTTGGCTGCAGCACGCACAGTACCCGCCGGCAGCGGCGACCATGGCCGGTCTGCCAGCGGAGAAAGGGACGTCTCGAAGCGGATCGTTCCGTCTGTCTGCAGGAAGCCGCGCGCAGCGCCGCGCACTTTCAGCCAGTCGCGGTCGATCACCAGTTCCGGCCCCTTGCAATAGGCCGCCGCCTGCAGCGCCGTAACCACGATGTCGGCCCTGCCGCAGTCTTCCGTCAACGCGGCACGCGAAAGAACCAGCGCCAGAATGCGACCATCCCGCATTCGCCCGATGCAGCCGGACCGGTCGCAGCGCCCCTTGCCGGCAATATCCTGAGCATCCGGCTTGCGCCGGTCCGCGTCGGACGCCAGCCATTGCGCGGCGCCGAACATGTTGGCGCGGGCGTTGAGGATTTCCAGCACGCCCCTGTTATTGCGATAGGCCGCAAGACGCCCCTGCCCCGAGACCAGGAAATCCGGTTGCGGCGTATGTCAGGCCATGATCACACCTGCCACAGCAAAACCGATGCCGGCCCAGCGAACCCGCGTCTGCCAAAGCGTCACCCACAAGATCGCTGATGTCATCAGCAGCAGCGCAGCAGGCCCGAATGCCGGCAGCAGCAGAACCGAACCGCTGAGGTTTGCCACCCACTGCGCAACGCTCATCATGAAAGCGATGCCCTGCCCCATCAGCGACCAGACCGGGCCATCGAGGCCGAAGGGCGCAGCAATAACACCGAGCACCGCCGCCGGCATCACCACGAATTCGATCAGCGGCAGCACCAGCATGTTGCCGAGCAGCCCATAAGGCGTGATCCGGTGAAAGTGATAGAGCGCGTAAGGATCGGTCGCGATGGAGGCAACCAGCGTTGTCACGCCCATAGCAATTGCCAGAAGCATCGCCCTGCCGAACGGATCGGCGCGCAGGTCTTTCGCCGGATCCTGCCGCGGTACGCTCATGCCCCAGATATCGTTTGCAGCGGGAGCGCCTGCCCGGCGCTCGAAGGCTGCTATCATCGCGGCAACCGCTACAAACGACATCTGGAACGAGGGACCAAGCAGCGCATTGGGATCGAGGCTCAGCACAAGAAGTGCGGCAATCGCCAGGTTGCGCATGGAGATCGCCGCACGTCCGCAAACGACCGCGCCCAGCATTACCAGGGTCATGATCAGCGAGCGCTGCGTTGCGACTTCCGATCCGGAAAACAGGCAATAGGCGCTCGCCCCCGCCATCGCGAACAGCGCCGCCCACATCTTGATCGGGCGCGCCAGCGCCAGTCCCGGGAACAGCGCGAAAGCCGCGCGCATCGCCCACAGAAACAGTCCCGCTGCCAGCACCATATGCAGCCCGGATATCGAAACGATATGATAGATACCCGCAGCGCGCAGATCTTCGTTGGCGCTTTCGGGGATCATGCCGCGCTTGCCGGTGACCAGCGCTGCGGCCACCGCGCCGATCCCCGATGCCCCTCCCCCGGCTGCACCTTCAATCGAGGTGATGATCCGCTCGGTCAGCCAGTTGCGCCCCCGGTCCACCCAGGCCATCAGTTCAGCATCCATGCCGGGCGATTGAGCCTTCGCCAGAACCGGCCGCGATACCAGGTTTCCGACAGCGCCAATCTGCAGAAAGAAGGCCTCCCGGGCGAAATCGTAGCCGCCCGGTTCAGATTGGACCGGCGGCGGCAACAGGCGCAGAGTTGCGCTGATCGTCGCTCCCGCAGCAAATTGCGGGCGCCAGCGCATGCTGACCCGGATACGCCGCGGCATCTGCTCCGGCGACAATCCGTCGATAGTTTGCGGAGCAAGCACCAGCCGCGCACCGCTCGTCCGCTGGTCGATGGACACGACGAATGCCGTTGTCTTGGCGATCGTCACGCGCTTGATTACCGGCGCATGGACGCGCGCCGTGTGAAGGCAGGCAGCCAGAAATCCGGCAAACAGAAAGCCGATCGCTATCGCCACTCGCGCACCTGCAACAGCTCCGGCCCGGCGCAGACGCCACCACGCAATCGCCGCGAGCACAACTCCGGCAGCGGGCGCCCAGAGCGACGGCTCGCGCTCGGCTCCATGGTAGAGGATGATGCCCGCGCCGTAGAAGACCGGAAGCCACAGGAACAGCCGCCGCTGCTCCGCCTCTTCGCGAAAGCAGCCACGCAGCCAGACAGCAAATGCCTGGCCGTTCAACACAAGTCCGGAACGCGCAGCAGCCACGGCAGCCCGGAAACCGCCACGGTCGCCAATCCATACGCCAGCCCGGGCGCGTGGTCCCCTGCCATTTGGCATGCGCGCCCCTGTGGATCTGCGGCATGCGCCGCAAAGTTTTACTGCAACAACCGGCTCGGACGCGCGCGTGAATGCTCGATTTCCGCCGAAATTCGTACGCACACGGTTCACGCGTGCCGGAGCCCGTGTTACAGGGCCATCGTACACGAGCCGAACTTGGCTGGAAGACCCTGAGAGTAAAATTGTTACGGTAATTGCATACCTGTAGCTTTGCGCCTCGCGATTTCCACCGGGCCGTAACGAATTTTCTGCAGTTCAAACCGCCGAAGGTAAATCCATGGCAGGAACCGAAGCCAAACCAGTCGTAACCCGTTTCGCACCTTCTCCGACAGGCTTCCTGCATATCGGCGGCGCCCGTACTGCACTGTTCAACTGGCTCTATGCCCGCCGCTTTGGCGGCAAGATGCTGCTGCGCATCGAGGATACAGATCGCGAACGCTCGACGCAGGCCGCCATCGACGCCATCCTCGACGGCATGAGCTGGCTCGGCATCGAATGGGATGGCGATACAATCTACCAATTCGCCTGCGCCGACCGGCACCGCGAAGCCGCGCTCAGCCTGCTGGAACGCGGCCTCGCCTACAAATGCTTCGCCACCGCGGAAGAGCTGGCAGCGATGCGCGAACTGGCAAGGGCCGAAAAGCGCCCGCCGCGCTATGACGGACGCTGGCGCGACCGGCCGGCGGAAGACGTCGCGGCAATGGAAGCGGCTGGCACGAAATACGTCGTGCGCCTGAAAGCCCCGCAGGAAGGCGAGACCGTCGTCGACGACCAGGTGCAGGGGGTGGTCACCTTCCCCAACAAGGACCTCGACGACCTGATCCTCCTGCGCTCGGACGGCACGCCAACCTATATGCTCGCCGTGGTGGTCGACGATCACGATATGGGTGTCACCCATATCATCCGCGGCGACGACCACCTGACCAATGCGGCGCGGCAGACCCACATCTATCAGGCGCTTGGCTGGGATGTCCCGGTGATGGCGCATATCCCGCTTATCCACGGGCCGGATGGCGCAAAGCTGTCCAAGCGTCACGGCGCGCTCGGCGTCGAGGCATACCGGGCCATGGGATATCTGCCGGCAGCCCTGCGCAACTATCTGGTGCGTCTTGGCTGGAGCCACGGCGACCAGGAGTTCTTTTCGACAGAGGAAATGACCGCAGTGTTCGACCTGCCGCAAATCGGCCGTTCGCCTTCCCGCTTCGATTTCGCCAAGCTGGAAAACACCAACGGCCACTATATGCGCGCAACTTCGGACGATGAGCTGATGCATGCACTGGTCGACACGCTCCCCTATCTGAACGGCGGGCCGGAGATCGCCGCCTGCCTCGACTCCGATGGCCGCCATCGCCTGCGGGCCGCCATTCCGGGCCTGAAGGAGCGCTCCAAGACCCTGCAGGAACTGCTCGACGGCGCGGCTTTTCTCTTCGCCCAACGCCCGCTCGCCGTTTCGGACAAGGCTGCTGCCGTTCTGCAATCGGGCGGCAGCGACCACCTGCGCTCCCTGCTCCCGAAGTTCGAGGCGCTGACAGTATGGGATGCGGAAACGACAGAGGCAGCCGTACGCGCCTATGTTGAGGAGACCGGAGCCAAGCTGGGCCAGGTTGCGCAGCCCCTGCGCGCTGCCCTCACAGGCCAACTGACCTCGCCAGGCATTTTCGACGTGCTGGCGGTGCTCGGAAAAGAGGAATGCATGGGCCGCCTGGCCGACCAAACCGGCTAGATCCGCTCATTTTTTCAGTGAAACGATACACCTGGCCAGAGGCCTGATTTGACGGATAATTCGTCATGAATCGGCTGCTACGCCGCATGAGACCGCGCCCGCCCGGAAAATGTCACCTGCAAGCTGCTGATTTTTGCGGCAATGGCCGGAAATTTTAAGCGAAACACATTCAATATTATGAATAATAATTTTACAAACAAGAACTTACACCAATATCCGGGAATGCAAAAAAGCCGCTATTGGCCAAACGCAGACTTGATGCATTGGCCTCAATCGGCTAGCTACCGTGCAAACATCTTTTAGAATTTGTGATCGAGGCTGCAGCGTCCCGTGACGCGCATAGTTTGAAGGCTGGCAACATGAGCGAAAACAAAGCAACCATCAATTTGGCAGGCAAGTCCGTCGAAATGCCTATTCTGGACGGCACCATTGGCCCTTCCGTTGTCGATATTGGCAAATTGCTTTCCCAGACCGGCGTTTTCACCTTCGACCCGGGGTTCCTGTCCACCGCCAGCTGCGAATCCAAGATCACATACATTGATGGCGACGAAGGCATCCTCCTGCACCGCGGGTATCCGATCGAGCAGCTTGCCGAGAACGGAGACTTCCTGGAAACATGCTACCTGCTGCTGCACGGCGAATTGCCGACTGCAGCCGAAAAGGCGGACTTCGACTACCGCATCACCCGCCACACCATGATCCATGAGCAGATGGCGATCTTCTATCGCGGTTTCCGCCGTGACGCCCATCCCATGGCGGTTGTTTGCGGTGTCGTCGGCGCACTGTCGGCCTTTTACCATGACTCCACCGACATCAACGATCCCTACCAGCGCATGGTCGCCTCCATGCGCCTGATCGCCAAGATGCCGACCATCGCTGCCATGGCCTACAAATACAACGTCGGCCAGCCCTTTGTTTATCCGAAGAACGATCTGGACTACGCGTCTAACTTCCTGAACATGTGCTTTGCGGTTCCCTGCGAGGAATACAAGGTCAACCCGATCCTCGCTCGCGCGCTGGATCGCATTTTCATCCTGCACGCCGATCATGAACAGAACGCATCGACGTCCACCGTTCGTCTGGCTGGCTCGACCGGCGCCAATCCTTTCGCCTGTATCGCTGCCGGCGTTGCCGCCCTGTGGGGACCCGCCCATGGCGGCGCCAATGAAATTTGCCTGCGCATGCTCGAGGAAATCGGCACCGTCGATCGCATCCCCGAGTTCATCGCCCGCGCCAAGGACAAGAATGATCCGTTCCGCCTCATGGGCTTTGGCCACCGCGTCTACAAGAACTACGACCCGCGCGCCAAGATCATGCAGAAGACCTGCCACGAGGTCCTCAGCGAACTGGGTATCAAGGACGACCCGCTGCTCGACGTTGCTATGGAACTGGAACGCATTGCGCTGAGCGACGAGTACTTCATCGAGCGCAAGCTTTATCCGAACGTCGACTTCTATTCCGGCATCACCCTGAAGGCCATGGGCTTCCCGTTGACCATGTTCACAGTGCTGTTCGCAGTCGCACGCACCGTCGGCTGGATCTCCCAGTGGCAGGAAATGATCGAGGACCCGAACCAGAAGATTGGCCGTCCACGCCAGCTGTACACCGGGCCCGGGTCCCGCGACTTCATCCCGATCAGCAAGCGCTAATCGCCGGATATCCGGATACGAAAAAGGGCCGCAACCACGGCCCTTTTTTTATTTCCCAGAATGCTTCCTGCCAACGTATTGAAGCACGATATCAGCCGCCATCGCGCTGGGCGAGGCGCCGTCCGGAAGCTGCATCCGCGCCGCGATATCCGAAAAACCGAGCAACTGCGCCTCGCGCTCCGGACTGCTGCCGAGAAGCGGAATGATCGCATCAGCCAGCGCCGGACCGCTGGCCCTGTCCTGCAGGAACTCCGGAACCAACTCTCGCTCGAGAATTATGTTCGGCAGCCCGGCGAATGGCGTCACGATCAGACGACGTGCAATCTCTTCTTCGATACGCGAGACTTTGTAGGCGAGCACTGTCGGAACGCCTGCCAGCGCCAGTTCAAGGGTTACTGTTCCGGATGCCGCAAGGGCGGCGCGGGCGCTGCGCATGGCGGCATATTTGTCCGCCTCGCCGGTCACGATCTGCGGTTTGACCTCCCACGCGGCGACAGCGCCGCGAATGATATCGGCCAGATGAGCAACCGCCGGAAGGACGAAAGTAACGCCAGGCACTGCCTTCGCCACCCGAGCAGCAGCCTCCCCGAACACTGGCATCAGCCGTTGCACCTCGCTGCGCCGCGACCCAGGCAGGATCAGCATCTGCGGCGTATCGCTGGCGGCCTCTGGCGTTGGCTCCGGCCTGCGCAGCAAATCGAGCCGTTCGATCAGCGGATGGCCGACATAGGTGCAGTCCGGCCCGCCCAGCCGCCGGTGCGCCTCCGGCTCGAACGGCAGCAGTGCAAGCAGGTGGTCCACATAGGGACGCATTTTCCTCGCGCGGCCCGGCCGCCAGGCCCAGACGGTCGGACTGACATAGTTGACGATCGCAATACCCGGACGCGCTGCGCGTACCCTGCGCGCTACGCGATGAGTAAAGTCGGGACTGTCGATAATCACCAGGACATCCGGCGGATTGTCTATGACCGCCTGTGCAGCGGTGCTTATGCGCGCCAGAAGACGTCGCAGGTTGCGGATAACCGGAAGGAAACCCATGACGGCTATATCGGTCATGGGAAACAGGCTCGTGAACCCCTGGCCCAGCATCGCATCCCCGCCGATACCGCGTATGCGTGCATCAGGCGTTCGGGCGCGGATGGCCCGGATCAGGGCCGCACCGAGTTCGTCCCCGGAACTTTCTCCGGCAATCACAAAGATATCCGGTCCGTCCTGTGTGCCGTCACTCCTGCCAGCGCTGGGAGCACCGGCGCCAGTCACGACGAGGTGTCCTTGCTACCGCGCGGCATGCACAAGGCGCGATCACCGCCGGCATGGATAAAGTCGAGTATTTCGTGTACCTGTGGATGGGTCTCGAATTCTATCGCCACGTCGGCAAGGCGTTCCTTCAGTGTACCTTCCGCAGCAAACAGCAAACGATAGGCGCGTCTCAGGTCGTGAATGCTTTCACGTGAGAAACCACGCCGCCGCAGCCCTACAAGGTTCAGGCCAGCGAGCCCTGCCCGGTTCCCCAGCGCCATGCCGTAGGGAATGACATCGTTCTCGACGCCAGCAAGCCCTCCGACGAAGGCATGTGCGCCTATGCGAACGAATTGATGCACTGCCGAGCCACCACCCATAATGACATATTCACCGATACTCGTGTGGCCGGCCAGCATGACATTGTTGGAAAGGATCACATGGTCTCCCACGATGCAATCATGCGCCACATGGGAGTTCGCCAGCAGGGTGCAGTGGTCGCCGACAACCGTTTTCAGCCCGCCTCCATCTGTGCCGGGGTTCATCGTCACCCCCTCGCGGATCGTGCAGTCGCTGCCGATCAGCAACACGCTCTCCTCGCCGTGGTACTTGAGATCCTGCGGTTCGTGACCGATGGAAGCAAACGGAAAAATACGCGTACGTGGTCCAATGGACGTTTTCCCCGCAACGGCGACATGCGACTTCAGTTCGACACCATCGCCAAGAACGACAGCGGAGCCAACATGGCAAAACGGACCGATACGCACCTCGGCTCCAATTGTCGCGCCAGCTTCGACAAGAGCCGTCGCGTGGACCTGTGCAGTCTCGTGTTGCGCGCCCGCATTGGTGTGGTTCAATCTGTAACTCCTGAAACGATAGGAACGGCCTGAAAGGATTGTCACAACAGGATCTTGCGGACCGGTCTGCGCCCGCGGCAGAGCCACAACTGCAAGCCCGGTAAGGACCGTTCGCGAGAGCGCGGCCGGAAAAACCGGACTACGGCTCCTGTACCATCATCGCGCTGATCTCAGCTTCGCAGACGATCTGCCCGTCCACCTTCGCAAGACCTTTGTACCACCAGATATTACGGCGATTATTGAGCCGCTGCATATGAAACTCCACCCGGTCGCCCGGGACCACCGGCTTGCGGAACTTCACCTTATCGATCGTCATGAAATACACCTTACTGGACGATTTGGTCTT
>JAPOIA010000230.1 GCA_029979185.1 Alphaproteobacteria bacterium
GCGCAGGTCGATCAGCCAAACCTCCGATGTCTCGGCATCCGATATTTCTATCGTGGCGTACCGTCCGGACTGGGTCTCGCCGAGGCTCATGTGCCAGCGGATCTGCTTTTCGCGATAGATCAGCTCATCGTCCGCGGGATCGGTGCCCAGCCTGTGGCGGTAGACGCTGCGCGGCCGGCAATTATCGTCGAGTTTTATGTAGTAGAAGGCTTTCGAATTGGTGGTCCAGACGATATCGCCATTGGTATCGTGAATCTGCTCCGGCATGTCCTTGCCGGTTGCAAGGTTGCGGACACGGATGGTCTGGAATTCCGATCCTGTTTCGTCGGCGCTCCATGCCAACAGGCTATGGTCGGGCGAATGGCTCGCAGCGCCGAGATCGAAGTAGGCCTTGTCCTTTCCAAGCTTGTCGCAATCGAGCATGACTTGCCCGCGCCCGCCGTCGCGGGGCTTGCGGCAAATCAGTGGATGATCGCCGCCTTTGCGAAAGCGATAGTAGTAGGCGTACGGACCGTCTGGAGCCGGGACGCCCTCGTCGTCTTCGCGCATGCGGCCGCGCATTTCTTTTACGAGACGCTTCTGAAGGCTTGCCGAGCTGCCGAGTATCGCTTTGGTATAGGCGTTTTCCGCATCTATATAAGCTCGAATATCGTCTGGCAGCTTGTCTGCGTCCCGTAGCACTTCCTGCCAGTTTGGCGCACGCAGCCAGGCATACTCGTCAATCCGCTTGATGCCGTGAATGATCGTTTCAACCGGGCGCCTTTCCGCCACCGGTGGCAAAAGCTTGTTCGCCGCCTTCTTGCTGGTCCTTGACCTTGTAGTACCCGATCCGCCGGCTTTGCCGGCCCTGGGTCTGGCGGGTGTCACTGACCGCCGGGTTTCTGTCGCGCTGGCCTGACGCAGAAAAGATGGGATGCTCATGGAAGACTTCCTGTTCAACGGCTGTAACCGATCGCGCCTACCAGATAGTATAGGGCTGCAGGCCGCACAATGGTTGCACCAGGCCTGAAGGGGCTGCCGCCGGCCGGTTGCGCTATTGGAAAGGGGCAGGGGGCGTTGCATTGCCGATCAGAAAACCGGAACTGTATGCTTCCGGTTGTGCTCTTTGATCTTACAACCTTCGAGTCTCTATTTCAGTCGACCTGTCCGGAAAAAGTTATATATGTCAATACCTTCTAGCTTGACTACCCTGTGCTTTAGTCATGTCCAGATGCGGCGTAGCGATGAGTACCTGATTATTGCTTCAGGGGGAACTCGAAAGAAAACCAGAAAGTGTAGCCGGTCGAATGCAAAACTCAGAGAACAGTCAATTTGTCGAATTGGCCGCCGGAATAGTATCTGCATACGTAAGCAACAATCCGGTACCACCTTCTGAATTGCCGCAATTGCTGAAAGACGTTCATGTCGCCCTGGTTGGCCTTTCTGCCAGCGATGCTTCGCCCAGCTTCGGCAAGCCGCGGCCAGCAGTTCCGATCGGAAAATCCATCTTCGATGATTATCTGGTTTGCCTGGAGGACGGAAAGAAGTTCAAGTCTTTGCGTCGGCATCTGCGCTCGCAATATGACCTGTCGCCCGAAGAATACCGGGAAAAATGGGGGCTGGAGCCCGACTATCCCATGGTTGCGCCGAACTATGCCAAGGCGCGTTCGCGGCTGGCGAAGCAAATGGGACTGGGACAGCAACGCAACAACTCGCCCGCCACGCGCCGATAGCCGCCATCAGTTCCGGATGCAGAGGCGAGGGAAGACAGCCCTGTCTCCGTCATGGAACTTCGGTGGCCGGCCTGAAATATCAACTGCCCAAAACAGGCGATTGGACAGGTTGCCCTGCGTCGGCGCTTCGCGTCTATTTGCAAGTTCGCGCATTTATTTCAAAGGTTCGCCCGCCCTTCGTGTGACGGGCTGGGAATTGCCGGAATTCGCTCGCTGATTTTGCAACTCGGCTGCATAGGCCTGGGCAAGCGCTATATGCCGGTTGAGATCGTAGCTCCAGTGACCGGCCAGCCCACGGCGGCGCTCATCGCGCAAGGAGCGCATCAGTGCTGTCAGGGTTTTCCTGGGATCGCTGCTGGACGGCGTTCTGAAATATCTGTTCGCATCTTCAGTCATTGTCTGTGGAGCCATTGAGCCTCGCGGCTGTGTGACACTGCGCTGGATCGCTGCCCGGGCCAGGCGTCCGAGTTTCTCTTCCGAAATCATGAATTCCTCACACCTGATGTCTGCTGGTGGCGAGGATAGGTTCCGCTCCCGGCAGGGGAAAAAGGCGCGGGAGGTTTTTCCAGAAAAAATACCTTGAAAAATGATTTAATTCCTAATAAAGGTTTTTCATCTTAATTTTTGAGTGGGCAGGTGTCATGGTGCAGAGTTCAATGTTTTCTGGCGAGATGGAAAGGATCGTGGTGGTACGCAGCCACGTGTCGAGGGGCGGACGGATCCCGCTCGCGGCCCGCCAGCCAATCCGACCGCGTGAAGTGGGATCCGGCGAGCGTGCCGGAGATGCGAATCTCGCACTGGCTGCGGGGATTGTTCTCGCGGCAGCTGTTCGTGCCCGGCATCCGCTCTGGGTGGCTCCTGCCATGCCGGCGATTCTCGGCAGCATGCCCCGCTTTGCGGAAAATCCGCGCAACAGCAAGCAGGAAGGCTGGAACCATTTTCATATCGCTATCTATCTGACGCATGTGGTTTTCGCTGTGTCCCAGCGTCTCACCGGATTTGCTTTCGACCGGGACAGGACCACCATCCGTTACGCCTGCGCCCGCATTGAAGATGCTCGCGACGACCGCAAACTGGACTACGCGCTCGACGTGCTGACTGCGGCGCTTGCAGTCCATGCATCGGCCATCAGCGGTATGCCGGCCGGAGACGGGGAGATGCGCATATGAAACAGACAAGTGCATCGCCCACACGTCCACAAGTTGTAAAGGGAGCCAGCGTTTCATCTGCTTTATCCGGTTGCTGTCTCGACCCGGCAGCGGAGCGGCTGCTGGCGAAACTGGCTGAATCCGGTGCATCGGCATGCGAAGCCGAATTTGGTAAGACCGGAACAATCGATATATTTGCCTTGCGGAAGGGAGTGAGCCTGCGTATCGCCGGATCCACATACGAGGTTGCGGAGATGCTGGTGCGCAACGATCTTGCGATCTGGAAGGCGCGAGGCGCATCGGGCCGCCGCTATCTGGAGATTACCGATGCAGGTATTGCCCATTTTCGACGGGCAGAAGCAGGAGGCGGAGCCGCCGGCTTCGCAGCCCAGCACCGCTCTCTGGAACAGGCGAGCGTCACGGTTCATGACACGCGAATGCAGGTCGCTGTGGATGCTTCGGAAAGCCCGCTGGCGTGGCTCGCCAGCCGAAAGGGACCGGATGGCAAGACGCTGATTGATCCGGTTCAACTGGAGGCTTGGGAACGCTTGCGGCGCGATCTCGAAATCGCGCAGACAAAGCCCCGTATCACTGCCAACTGGTCCGGCGGCTCCACCGGGACCAGAACCGGTGATAGCGGTCAACACATATCCGACATGATGATTGCGGCCCGTCAGCGCGTGAATAACGCGCTGGACGCAGTCGGCAGCGATTGTGCCGGAATTCTGGTAGATGTTTGCGGTTTCCTGAAAGGACTGGCGGCTATCGAGTTCGAACGTTCCTGGCCACGCCGCTCCGCGAAGGTGGTACTGGGGATCGCCCTGTCAGCACTCGCCAGACACTATGGCCTCGAGCACCGGGCCGTTGGGCGCGATAGTGCGGCACGACTGCGACAGTGGGGGACGCCCGACTTTCGCCCCACCATAGATGGCGCGCTGCAAGAGAGGACGCCAGGGCCGGATGCGGGAGGTCAGGCTTCCTGAAGGGCAGCCCGTGCATCTGCCCGAATGCGCTCGACCATTGCGCGCACGCCATTCGAGCGTTGCGGCGTCAGATGTTCCGTCAGGCCCAGTTGCGCAAACAGTCCCTGATGGTCGGCGTCGAGGATGTCTTGCGCACTCTTTCCAGAATAGAGCGAAAGGATGATGTAGATGAGGCCGCGAACGATATGGGCATCGCTGTCGCCGCGAAATGTTAGATGCGGAACTCCCGTGTCGTCTGATTGTCTGCTAGTCTCAAGCCAGACCTGGCTGGCGCAGCCCCGCACCTTGTTGGCCTCCGAATGCGCTTCGTCCGGAAGCGGTTCCAGCTCCCGGCCCAGCTCGATGACATAGCGATAGCGGTCCTCCCAATCGTCGATCAGGGAAAAGTCGTCGATAATGTCTTCCGTGGAGGTCATGGGATCCATTGTGCCGGTTGCTAGCGCGCGAATGCCTGTTGGCGATGCGATCAACAGGCCGCATCGTCCAGGGGTTGCGAGTCCCGGTCTTATATGGTGCGGCACTGCCGGCTGGCAAATCCTCCTGTACGCCCACTTCAGCGAGCGGAGGACAGGGCCGAAGCCGTGCCGGAGCGGGCCAGATGCGAAATCGCGCCGATAGATAAATCCTTGCCGGCATTCGCGAGCCTGGCCGCCGCTTGCAGGCAAAGCGCGGGTTTCTGATCGCAAATGCGATCGACACTCCCGGCGACGCGTGCGACCGGATCGGCGGGGATCGCCATCCGGCTGGCCTTATCAAGCTTCGGTTGCATGGCTACGAACACCAGGCCGAGGCAGAAGGAGAATCGCAAGAGAAATAACATGTCGCCTGTAGAATACCCTTGCCGGTGAAAACGTCTTTTGGTGTGATGCGTACACTAGCATCGCCGCTTCAAGGGTAGCCTAAGCCAACAATTGCAATTCTATCGGCCGGGTTAGGAACTCATTCACGAATG
>JAPOIA010000231.1 GCA_029979185.1 Alphaproteobacteria bacterium
CGCTGTTTTGCTGCTTTCAAGCCGCTGTGGTGGTTGAAGCATGCGCGAATCTTTCCCGTTACCGCTTCGCCGTTTCATGGAAACGACAGGCTGATCGCAATTGATGTTGCAACCCGTGTTCTTCCTGCGAACCGGTTTCCACTTCACGGCAAAGCGCCTATGGTTGCGGTCCCGTTTCGCTGACCGATTCAAAAGCAGTTCCGCCAGTTTGTCCGACACAGTTCGCCAGCCATCGCCCAAACCCGCGCTCGAACCTTCGGGGGCGATATACGCCCGCAATATCAGGCCAGCCTGCGCGGTCGGCCTGTTCAGCATGGGGCAGGCGGAACTGCTGACCATGGTCGTGCCGCTGTGGGCGGTGATGCAGGGCGCATCGCCAGCGGAAATCGGCGTGCTGGTCAGCGCCCGGTCTGCCCTGACATTCTTTCTGGCCATCCATGGCGGCGCCCTGATGGACCGGCTGGGCACAAGGCGCGTGCTGATGTTCTTTGCGCTGGCGACGGCGGGGCTGGCTGCCATCTATCCGCTGCTGCCGTGGCTGCCGATCATGATCCTTCTGCAGATGCTGATAGGCTTTGCCGCCAATATGTCGTGGATCGGGGCGCAGACGATTATCGCACAGATTTCCGGCGGCGATCCGGGCCGTATCGGGGTCTTCAGCTTCTTTGCGCGCATCGGCACAGTTACCGCGCCGCTGTTGATGGGCCTGCTATGGGATTTTGCAGGGCCGGTGATGTCCTTTCTCGGAGTCACGGTCTGGTCGAGTTGCCTGTTTCTGGCCGTCAGCCGTCTGGAAAAGCCGCCGCCGACTGCAGCCTATGCGGGCAGGGTGCGCTGGCGCGATGCTCTGCCGCGGCTCAGCGACTACACCGGTTCGCTCCGCCTGATCGTCTTTCCGGTCGTCATGTTCACGCTGGCGATTTCGGCCATGCGCCATGCGATGAACGCGGCGGAAAGCTCTTTCTTCATCGTTTACCTGCGCGATATCGGCTACGCAGGCACAGCCATTGGCGCGATCTTTTCCATCGCGGAAATTTTCAATGGCCTCGGCTCGCTGACCTCCGGCCGGCTTGCGAGGTGGTTTCCGATGCCCTGGCTGATGGTCGGCTTTACTGCCATTTCGGTTGCCACGCTCGGCCTGACGCCGTTCCTCGGCGGGCTGTTCGTGCTGCTCGCCTTCACCCACAGCCTGCGCCGCACCTGCGAGGGCATCGTGCAGCCGTTCATGTTTTCGCTGCAGGCGCGCGCCGTGCCGCGTGAGAAGCAGGGAGCCATGGTTGGCCTGCGGGTTACCAACAACCGGCTTTCGTCGATCGTAACGCCACTCGTCATGGGGCTGATCGTGCAGATGTTCGGCCTCGACAAGGGCTTTATCATGACTTCGCTGCTGCTGCTGGCAGCCTGCGGCGTGCTGGCCTGGGCGGTGATACGCACGCCGGTGCTGCGCAGCGGCCAGATAGATGCATCGGCGACTGCGCGCAAATAGATCAGCGTGGCAGATTCAAGGCCGCCAGCGCCGCCTGTGCTACCTCGACGTCCTGATCCTGGGTTGCGCCGCCGGCGCCGACGCCGCCGATAACCTGGCCTTCGACAATGATGGGAAATCCGCCGCGCACATTGGTGAATTCGCCGTCCATGCGAATCTGCATCGACAGGACGCGGTGTTCTTCCGCGTAGCCTGTCGCTTCGCGTTGCGAGGCGGCCGTCTTGGCCTTCTTCGTCGTAGTGCGGCCGGCGAAATGTTTTGCTCCATCCATCACCAGGTAACCGATGATCTCGCAGGACTGGTTGCAGACTGCGAGCGCGATCTTCACACCGAGTTCGTCGGCCTTTGCAATGCCGGCTGCCAGCATTTTCATGGTCGCCTCATGGGTCAGGCGATAGGTGTGGACGTAATCGGGCATGGCGAATCCTCTTGTGCAGCATGTTTCGCGAAGTGAACGCCGCGCTGGACGCCGCGTCAAGCATATGGGGTATCGGCCCCATAGGCAGCTAGCGCTCTGGCGCGTAAAGTTACCAAATTCGCAGTTGGCTTTACTGGTGAGGACACATGCACGAGATCACTACAGCCCGTTTGCGCGGCATTGCCGCTGCTCTTTTGTTCCCGATCGCTTTTGCTGCCGCTATGCCTGGCGCTAAAGCGCAGACCACGCGGCTATCCGGCACTTTGTCGATAAGTGGCGCCACCACGGTGGATCCGCCGCCGAACCAGCCGAAGAACACCCATGCGGGGCTGGTGATAGAAGGCGCTGCCGCCCTGCGCCTGTTCGCGACGATGAAGGCAAAGGCCGAACCGGACGCCTGCATGGACAAGGGCTGGGTGACAAAATTCGCCGGGCCGGTGTTCTGCTCGCGCGGACCGGGCGGCAGGAAGGCCGTCTGTTATGTGACCTTCTCGCTCATCGACGGCAAGACGTCCGGCTCGCGGCAGGGCTGTTGAGGCGGCAGGCTCGCGCACTGAAAACGGGGCGAGCCGTAGCGTGCGGCCCGCCCCGTATTGCTCAAATAGACGTTTCGCAAAGTCCGTGTTCAGCCGGACAGACCGAGCGTTTCCTTTGCGAACAGGTCTTCCAGCTTCTCGTTGCCGGAGAGGATCTTCTGCACCTTGGCGTGCTGGATGAGATCCATGATGTTCTTCTCGTTGGCGGGCAGGCCATAGGGCATCGGGTCGCCGCCGGTGATGTCCATCACGCGCTGGTGCATCCTGGCGTCGCCCTTCAGTTCCACCTTGCCGGCCTTCAGGTCGTTGACATAGAGCTGCTTGGCCTCGGCGAAGGCGTTGAAGACATCCGTGGCAAGGCCGGGATTGGCGTCGATCAGTTCGTCCTTGATGACGATGAGATGGTTGATCGGATAGTGGCCGGTGGCTTTCAGCGCCGCGAAGCCGGCTTCCGCCGCATCGGGAACCAGCGGGGCGACGTTCGGGTGGTCGACCGATACGCCGATAGCGGCAGCCAGCTCGCCGGAAATCAGCATGTCTTCCATCTTCTTGCCGGCCTCGATCGGCACGACATTCCCCGGCGCCTTGTATTCCTCCACATGCTCGTCGCCGGACAGCACCCATGTCACTTTCGACAGGTCGAGCCCGTATTCGTCCTGCATGATGCCGCGCGCCCAAACGCCGGTCGTCACCGTATAGCCGCGGCTGACGCCGACCTTCCTACCGGCCAGATCGGTAGGCCTGGTGACGCCGGCATTCCTGTTGATGAGGATCGCGCCGTGGTGGAAGGCGCGGACGATGAACACCGGTATGGCGGTGAACTTCTTGCCGTAGGCCTTGGCCGCCATATAGGTGGTGATCGCCATTTCGGTGATGTCGAACTCGTGGCCACGGACCATGCGGCGGAAGGCGGCGATCAGCGGATCGACTTCGACGAAATTCGGCGTGAATGTCTTCGGCTGGACCCGCCCGTCCTTCAGCGCCGCATTGGCGACCTGGGTGCGGGTGACAAGCGAATAGGTGGGCAGGGACATCGGCTGGGCTCCTCCGGGATGGTTGTTTCGCTAAGGTTCTATCGCGTTTCCACAAAAAGTGGAAACCGGATTTCGGCCCTGAAAGGCGTAAGTGCGTGCAATGTCTTGCGGTGAAAAAGATACGCCGGCAACCGATGCTGCCTACGCGATTCTTCGCCCGTTGCGGCTCTTGCGCACCCGTTTCGGCTTTTCCTTGCGTTGTTTGGCGGTCGCGGCTTTTTCTTCGGCTGCCTTTTCCGCGACGACCTGGTCGAACTTGCGGCTCAACAACCAGGACAGGCCGAGGAAGACGATCAGCATGATCAGCCCCAGCGAGGCGCTGGCGTCGTTCATCACCTTTTCCGACATGCGGCCGAAGGCGTATCCCGCCGAGACGATGAGCACCGACCAGATGCCGGAAGCGACGATGTTGAGCGGCAGGAAAACGCGCCACGGCAGGGCCGAAGCGCCATAGGCGAGCGCTGCGATGCCGCGTATTCCGTGCGGATAGCGGTGGGTGAGGATCATCCACAGGTAGTGACGTTCGCCGAGCAGGACCGCTTTCGCCACCGCGCCATGCAGGCGCGGAAAGCGCTGCAGCCAGCCGATGCCGAACTGCCGGCCGATCCAGAAGCGGAACACGTCGCCGAAGAAACTGCCGAACCAGCAGACGCCGATCAGCGTGCCGAATTTCAGCACGCCGGAAAAGGCCGCATAGCCGGCAAACAGCGTCAGCAGCAGGGAATGCGAAGAAGCCCAGGCAAAGATCAGCGTATAGGCGATCTCGCCATTCTGCCTGATGATGCTGAGAAAGGACGCAAGGTCGGTTGGGAGGTAGGTCATGACAGCCCTGCCGGCACTGGGGAGCCGGTCTGGAGTGGCGGATGGGCAGGTCCGGCCCTGGGGCGCATCCTTCCCGATGTGAGATTGAGCGACTATCTAGAGCAGATCCGAACCGCCGGGAAGGGGCGGGGATGGCTGAGGCGGGCTGTACCTGAGACGATTCTGGTCCATGTAACACCCCACCCCGCAAGCGGGGAGGGTAGGATGTGCATGGCAACGCCACATCCCCGGCCAAGCGCAGCGCAGAGCCGGGGGCCAGGGGCAGATTCGCATGCCAGCTGTTGCTGCCCCTGGGTCCCGGATCGCCTTGCGGCGTCCGGGAATGTGGAGAGAATGCTCCAACCCGCAAGCGCTGTGGCATACGCCGCAATCAACAAAAACATTCATCGCTTTTATGCCCCACCCGAAATCCTCTCCCATAATCCGCCTATCGCCGTCCACGCGAGGGGTCGATCATGAGCGGTCTTGATGGGCGGGCGGCGAGCG
>JAPOIA010000232.1 GCA_029979185.1 Alphaproteobacteria bacterium
ATGAGATCGTGGCTCTCGATGATCGACCGCACTTCGTTGATCGTCGCCTCTTCCTCATCCGGCTGCATTTCCGTCAGGAGGCGCGAGTTGGTGAGGCCGTGGCCCATCAGTTCCCAGTCGAGCCGGATCGCCTCTTCCATGATGCGCGGATAGTATTTTCCCACCTCGCCGTTGAGCGCCACCGTACCCTTGACGTCGTGCTTTGCGAGCGTCTCCATCAGCCGCCAGACACCGACCCGGTTTCCATAGTCTCGGCGCGAATGGTTACGGATATCCGGCATCGGCCCGGGCGCATCGATATGGAAATGCTCGATGTTGGGAATGACCCAGACGGCAACGCGCGCCTCGCCCGGCCACTTGACCGGCGGATGGTCGACAATGGCGCGATAGGGAAAATGCGCAAAGGGCTCTGACATGTCTGGCTCCTGTGGGATGCGTGTCTATCCATTGGCTGTAAATAGCTGCGCTGTCTACGGAACTTATTTCCGGTTCTTGGCATCCCAGTTGCGTTCGAGATTGGCAATCAGCGCAGGACTGAAATGGCAATAGGCCTGCTCGCGGGCATAGACGGCAGCATAGCGGCGGAACAGGTCCAGCGGTTCCTGCCCGACACGCAATGCCCGGCGATTGCCGATGGCGCCGACAGAACCCGCATTGGTCAGCCCGGATACGACCCGCCCGATCGCCTCGTCCATCTCTATGGTTTCCACGATCTCATCGCAGACCATACGCCCTTCGGGACTGTCGCAATCGATGCGGCGTTCGTATTGAATTGCCTGCCGCGATATCCTGTCCCCGACGAAGCGCGGCAACCGCAGGTTGGCCATACCAGGCACAATGCCTTCCTTGCGGGCAGGCAATGTCATATAGGCATCCGACGCGGCCAGCACATAATCCATGCACAAGAGGAGCTGGCAGTGGCCCCCAATGGCGAATGTGTCGAGCGCGGCGACCCACGGCTTTTCTATTCCATAACCGTTGACATCATCCGGCACGCGGTCCGGCACGGCCACACCCCGCATGATCTTGTTGACGAAACCGAGGTCGCGGATGACAAACCACAGATAGGGGATCTTGCCCTGGTAAAGATGGGTCAGATTGATGCCGGCGCCGAACATCCGGCGGCCACGATATTTTGCATTTTCGGTGACGTCCCCGCGCATAACAACGATATCGCTGCCCGGGTCTAGCGTCGCAACATCGACAGCCCGCTCCAGTCCGATCATTGTCGTGTCATCCTCGGCGTTGAGGACACGCGGATTGCTCCAGGTCAGATGTACCACACGGTCCTTGCGCTCCAGACGCGCCGAGCCGAAATCCGCAACCCCGCTTTTGGCAAAGTCATGCGCCAGATCCCGGCTCTCGGCACGAGGTAGTAACATGGCATGGCAGAGATGCTCGCCGCAGGCAGAATGCGCAAGCACCCGCGACACGAACAGGCCCTGGTCAATTTCAACGCCGTCCTTCTGGCTCTGCAGCAGACCAGCTTCCGCCGCCACCGCCTCACGCGTTGGCGTCAATCCGGGAACCAGTTCCTCCGCCGCATATACAAGGTCTTCGACACGATGGAACTGCGTACGGTTTTGCGTAAGCGCATCGTAGATGCTTTGTGTATGCACAGCCATGAAGCCGTCACGCGACGCCCGCCCGGCGGCTAGCAACGCAGCTGCGGCCTTTTGCTCGGCTTCCGACCGCTTCGTCTTTTCCGGCAACGCCGCCAACAGCTCACCATTCCGCTTCCAGAACAACGAGTGGCTTGCGGCATCCGCCTGATAGTCACCGTTAACGGGCTTCTTCGCCTGCATCCACTGGCTGACAAGGGAACCGGAAAGGCCGGCAGCGCTCGCAAGCTCGGCAAACGACGGTTCCTGGTTCAGCAGGTATTGCGACATCAGTTCTTGCGTCATCAGGCCTTTCCCCTCTTGTCGATTACCCGCACAGCCTTGCCTTGCGATCGCTCCAGCGTTCCCGGATCGACGATTTTCACCATGGCCGACACTCCGGTATTGCCTTTGATCAAGCCCTGGACCCGCCGCGCCATTGGAGCATTGTCTGCTGCGTCCGACGCTCCTGCCTCGGGCCGCCATTCGACATAGACGGCAAGCTCGTCAAGGTTTCCAGGGCGCGTAACTTCGAGCACATAATGCGGTGCAAGCCTGGGCTCCTGTGCGAGTACAGCCTCGATCTGCGTGGGAAAGATATTCACGCCGCGAATGATAAGCATGTCGTCGCTGCGGCCCTTGATCCGATCCATCCGCCGCATGGGGCGTGATCCAGCCGGCGGCAGCAGCCGCGTAAGGTCGCGCGTACGATAGCGGACAATCGGCATCGCTTCCTTTGTCAGCGAGGTGAATACCAGTTCGCCTTCCTCCCCCTCCGGCAGCACCTGCCCGGTCTCCGGATCGATAATCTCCGGATAGAAATGATCCTCCCACAAGGTAAGCGCGCCGCGTGAATCGGCGCATTCCTGCCCGACACCAGGACCGATAACTTCCGACAGTCCGTAGATGTCAAACGCCTGCAATCCCATACGTGTTTCGATTTCCTCGCGCATGGCGTCCGTCCATGGTTCCGCCCCGCAAATAGCTATACGCAACCCTGCCTCGCGCGCGCTGATACCCTGACGATCGAACTCGTCCGCAATCGCCAGCAGATAGGACGGCGTGACGGCGATGATATTCGATCCGAAATCGGCGATAAGCTTCACCTGCCTTTCAGTGAAGCCGCCGCTGGCAGGAATGACCGTACATCCCATGGCTTCGACGCCGTAATGCAGGCCAAGACCGCCCGTGAACAGGCCATAGCCATAGGCGACATGCACCTTGTCGCCGGGAACGCCGCCCGCGGCGCGTATCGAACGGGCGACAAGATTGGACCAGATTTTGATATCGGCCTTTGTATATCCGACGACAGTGGCCTGGCCCGTTGTGCCGCTCGACGCGTGCAGGCGCACGATGTCGCTTTCCGGAACGGCGAACATACCGAACGGATAGTTCGCTCGCAGATGGTCCTTCGTGGTGAATGGAAACCTGGCGAGATCATCGAAGGAGACAAGGTCGGAAGGTTTCAGGCCGGCCTCATCGAATGCCCGCCGATAATGCGCGACTTTCTCGTAGGCGTAAGCCACCGATGACTTCAATCGGTCGAGTTGATGCGCGCGCAGATCGGCATTACTTGCATGCTCGAGCAAATCGAATTTCCTGTCCACGCTCTCACCCCTCCACTTTCGCTATTTTGATCTTGCAATTTGCCTGCCCTGCTTCAGCTATCCGCTATCCTTCGCCTGCAACGATAGCACCGCCCACCAGCGGCATAACTTCGTGTGCAAACAGCTCCATGCTTTCCAGCATCGGATGATAGTGCATCATGAGCGTGCCGACGCCAGCCTGTTCATAAGCACGAATGCGTCCGGCAATGCGCTCCGGCGTTCCGACGAGCCCGGGCCCCAGCGCCTTGGCGGAAATGAAGGAAATACGATCACACTTGCCATGCTCTTCGAGCGCGATGGCGCGCTCGTCGGCTTCGAGGTTTGTTTCAGCGCAGATGACATGGCAGGACATGCCGAAGTCGATCCGCCGGCCATGCCGGGCCGCTTCTTCGCGCATGAAGGCAATATCGCGCGCCACCAGTTCGATGTTTGCCTCCGCCTCGCGGAAATCCGGTTCGTAGTTCACGAACCAGCAATCGCCATGGCGCGCTATTGTCCTCATGCCGGGCTCGTGGCGCGTCCCAGCGTAGATGTGTGGACCGTTTTCCTGAATGCAACGCAGCGGCAAGGCCTCGCCGTTGGCGCGGTAGAACTCGCCCTCGAACCGGAACGCCTCGCCAGACCACATGCCGCGCAAAACCTGCAGATATTCGCCCATCCGCCGATAGCGTGTTGCCTCGTCTGCCTGCGTACCGCCATTGCTAAACAGGCAGAATTCCTCCTCCCACCAGCCATTGACGATATTGACGGCAGCACGCCCGCCGCTAATCCGGTCAAGCGATGCTACGAACTTCGCCGCCTGCTGCGGCGCCACTATTCCTGGATGCAAGGCCACCATCAGTTCGATGTTCGAGGTTTCGACCGCCAGCGCCGACGCCAACATCCAAGCTGAAAGATCCGGCCCCAGCCATCGCTCGGCTATCAGGGTAGTCTCGAAACCGAGGCGCTCTCCGGCCAGCACGACATCGGCCGCGAAGCGATGTGACAGATCCGGAGCGCCCAAACCGACCCCAGCAGTCCGCAAGTCCCGCTCGGCAGCGATCATCCGCTGCTCCGGGCGGATTGTGTGCGGTAACGGCGTCCAGACCCCATAACGCATCGGCTTTTCCCGCCGGCAACAGTGCTTTTACGACCGGTCCAGCATCTGCTTGCCGAGCATGATGCCTTCCAGCTCGTTCAGCGACAGAACCGTGGCATATTTCGCATTCATGTCGAACAGGTTGGCGCAATGGGCAAAGTGCGACCGGTCGAAACAGCAGTCGTCGACGACGAAGGTCGTGAAACCGTTGGACAGGCAATCGACAACCGAGGCGCGCACGCAACCGGAGGTCGAAACGCCGCAGACGATGACAGAATCGATCTTCTGCCGCACGAGATAGCTCGCAAGCGGCGTCTGGAAGAAGGCGCTGGCCTTGGTCTTTTCCAGTACCCATTCCCCGGAGCGCGGCGCAATGACATCGGGAATGTCGTTATGACCCGGCGGCGTTTCGTTGAGGCGCGTTCCCTTGGTGGCCCGGCCTGTGAAGGGCGTATCGTCCGGCGCACTGCGCGTATAGATCACAGGGCGGCCCAG
>JAPOIA010000233.1 GCA_029979185.1 Alphaproteobacteria bacterium
ATTCCGGGCCCCCGGCAGGAGGTCCCCGTGCAGCGGCTCGGCATCGACATCGGCGGCAGCGGCATCAAGGGCGCAATTGTGGACCTCGACAAGGGCGATCTGGGCGGCGATCGCCACCGCATTGAGACGCCGCAGCCCTCCACGCCGCAGGCAGTGGCCGCCGTCGTCAACGAACTGGTGCGCCATTTCAACTGGGATGGCCCGATTGGCTGCACCTTCCCGGCCATCGTGCGCAACGGCGTCACCATGGTATCGACTCTGTTGCTGAAGGATACCTCCCATCGCACGGTTTTTCCGGTCTGGCAGCTGGATGTTGGATTGGGCGAAGGAGTGCTGACAGGTGCTGGCGACTTTGTGATGGTGCCTGATCCCTCCAGCTTTCGTATTCTGCCCTGGTCGCCGCACAGTGGCTGGCTGCTAGCCGATATTTACCTGAACAGCGGCGAGCCAGTCCCATTCTCGTCGCGGCATATCCTCCGCAAGGCGTTGGGCGGCCTTGATGCGCACAATGCAGAATTCGTTTCCGGCCTTGAAGTCGAATTTCATGTCTACAAGGTCAGTGATCCGGCCATGCGCCACAGCGACGGCGGCATGCCTCATGCGCCGCCGGAAACGAGCCTGATTTCGCCGGGCTATCAGTATCTCACTGAGGATCATTACGATCAGCTCGAGCCGGTTATGGATATGATCCGCCGCGCCTGTGAGAAACTTGATCTGCCGATACGCTCGATGGAAGTGGAGTTCGGCGCCAGCCAGTGCGAGGTGACCTTCCGGCCGGCGGCGGGCATGGCCCACGCAGACAACATGATGCTGTTCCGGAGCGCCGTGAAACAATTGTGTCGGCGCGAGGGGTTGCATGCGACCTTCATGTCCAGGCCGCGCGTTGCCAATGCCATGGGCAGCGGCTGGCACCTGCACCAGTCGCTGGTGGACCGCAAGACCGGCGCCAGCCTGTTCATGCCGGAAGAGGGCGAACTGCTGTCGAATACCGCCGCCCATTGGGTTGCCGGCATTCTGGAGCACGCGGCCGCAAGCTGTCTCCTGACTACCCCGACCCTGAACGGCTACAAGCGCTATCAGCCGTTCCAGCTTGCCCCCGATCGCGTACAATGGGGGCGCGACAACAAGGGCGCTATGATCCGCGCTCTGGCAGCGCCTGGCGACAGGGCCAGCCGTATCGAAAATCGCGTTGGAGATCCCGCCGCCAATCCGTATTTTTACCTGGCGTCGCAAGTGGCGAGCGGGCTGGACGGCCTGAAACGCAAATTGCAACCGCCCGAGCCATCGGCAACGCCTTATGCGTCGCAGGCTGCCCTGCTGCCCAAGTCCTTGGGCGAGGCGCTTGAGGCTTTTTCCGGCAGCAGTTTTTACCGGCAGTCTCTTGGGGACGTCTTTGTCGAGTACCTTGCTTTCATCAAACGGGCCGAGTGGAACCGCTATCTGGGCGAAGTGTCCGAATGGGAGCAGAAGGAATATTTCCGTTTATTTTAAGTGTGTTACGATTTTTTACATTGACTTGCCCAACGTCAGTTTTGACTCGCAAACGTTTGCAGCTACTGCTACACGGAACAGGAGGTGAGCTTTCAGCGGGCAAATCGGGCGTTGCAATCGGACGTTGCAATCGGGCGTTGAAAGAACCCAGAGGCATATTAGAATTTCAATTGCGCGCGGAACAGGCTTCAACGCGCCTGCGCGTAGGCAAACTTCAGGGAGGCATTTTATGGCAGAGGGTTCTGCAAACTACACCATGGTCGAACATTGGACGAATAAGGGCGACGACGTGAAGCTGGCCCTGTACCAGAAGTATGCAGGCTCGCCGGACGGCAAAAAGGGGACCATCCTGTTCGTTCATGGCTCGTCCATGGCAGCCACCCCGACCTTTGATTTGCAGGTACCCGGGCGCCCCCATTCCTCTGCCATGGAATATTTTGCAGACCAGGGATACGATACCTGGTGCGTGGACATGGAAGGGTATGGCCGCTCCACCAAGGATCGCGATATCTTCTGCGACATCTCCAACGGCGCCGACGATCTGGAAGCCGCCAGCCGCTACATCATGGAAAAGACCGGCTGCAAGAAAATGAACGTCTACGGCATTTCGTCAGGCGCGTTGCGTGCGGCCCTGTTTGCTCAGCGCAATCCCGACCGGGTGAACCGGCTGGCGCTCGACGCCCATGTCTGGACCGGCGAGGGGTCTCCGACCCTGGAGGAACGCCGCAAGAAGCTGCCCGAATTCTCCAAGATCAAGCGCCGTCCGGTCGATCATGCCTTCATCAACTCGGTTTTCACGCGCGACCATCCGGGCTGCGCCGACCAGAACGTGATCGATGCCTTTGCCGATGCGGTTTGCGCATTGGACGACTCCATGCCCAATGGCACCTACATCGACATGACCTCGAAACTGCCGATCGTCGATCCGGAGAAGATAGTCAATCCGACCATTATCATGCGCGGTCAGTGGGACGGCATCGCGGGCATGGACGATCTGCTGGAATTCTTCAAGCGGCTGCCCAATCCGGACAAGCAATTTACTGTGATGGCCGGCATTTCCCATGCCAGCTTCCAGCAGAAAAACTATATGATGGTCTATCATATCCTGGCTTCGTTCTATGCGCAGCCGGAGCCGATCTACCGCGGCTGACGACCGCGCGGGTACGACAGAAGGGTGCAATTTTCCGGGCGCGTTCTGCGCTCGGGACCAAAAACAAGAGGCCCCGGTCAACGGGGTCCTGTATTTTTCACTTAAAGGAGGAACAGATGAACAGCTTTGACAATTTCAGCCGCCGCGATGTGCTCGGTGGGCTTGGCGCAATGGGCGCTGCCGGCCTGATTGGACTCCCCGGCGCGGCCGAGGCAGCCAGTTTTCCGACAGGCAAATTCACGGTCACGATTCCGACACGCCAGGGTGGTGGCGCCGAGCGTCTGGCACGGGCATTCGATGCGACGTGGTCGAAGAAACTCGGACAGCCGTTCGAATATGAATTCTTCCCCGGTGCCTCTGGACAGGTCGGTTATACGCTGTTCATCAAGAAGCGTCCGCATTACGGTCATCACTTGCTGTTCGGCAACATGGGCCCCGAGATGATCATGTATGCGCTGCGCAATCCGGCATACAAGTTCCCGGACGATTATATTTACTTCTGCAGCGTCGACGTCGATGACAGCGCCTTTTACGTGCGCAATGACAGCCGCTTCAAGCGCGTCGAGGACATTGTCGCCGAAGCGAAAAAGAAGCCGCTGAATGTTGCAACCAGCCGCATTCCGCATCCCGCTTCCATCGGCGCGCTGGCGCTTGGAGAGGCGACCGGCGCAAAGTTCAATCTCATTCCCTATGGCGGCGGCAATCCGACCATTACCGCTGTCCTTAACGGCGAAGTGGAAGTTGGCGTTCTGCCGATATCGAGTCCCGCACGCCTGCCGCAGAAGATCAGAATTCTTGGCGTATTCAACAAAACCAAGAACGTTCTGGCGGCGCAGACCAACAATGCGCCGACCATCAACTCGGTGTTCGGCACGAAGATCCCTGATCTTTACTCCTCTCGCTCATGGTCTATCCACGCCGATTGGGCCAACAAGAACCCCGACGCTATGAAGAAGCTGGAAGAGACAGCGGCGCAGACCGTTGCTGATCCGGCCTTCAAGGCAGCTTTCGCCAAGACCGGAGCTCCGGCGGAGGTCCTGCAGTATGGCGATCGCAAGTCCTGCACCGAATATGCGTTGGCGATGGTGGAACTGGCAAACAAGTACAAGCCGATCCTCACCGCCAAGCGGAAGCGGGGAAAATAGCGGAAGCGTCGCAGGCAGGCGCGTTCGGAGCAGCTTTGGGGGGAGATGGAAGTGTCGAATGAAACGCCGCCGGACCGTGCGCCGGCCGCGAAGCCCGGGTTGGGCGGGGATCTCGTGATCCCCGTCCTGGCGCTTGCTTTTGCCGGATATTTTTTCTGGAGCATTGACGATCTGGAGTGGGAGGCGCGCGCTAACGGTACCGTTATCGGCACCATCCTCGTTGCTCTCGTTGTCCTGCAGGTCGGTATTACTCTCTGGAAGATCATGCAGGGACAGGGATCGCTGGGTCTCGGCCGCTTGCTCGATCCGCGTGATGTTCTCGGCAAGCGCATCGCGCTTACTGCGATTCTGTGCCTCTTTGTCGGGTTGCTGAACTATACCGGTGCGACGCTCGGTCTGTTCGTCATGATGGTCGTCTCGATGTGGTTGCTGGGTGTGCGGGACTGGCGCGCCCTTGTCGGTATTTCCACAATCGTTGCCGGCGTCGTCTACGTTCTGTTCATCCTGCTGCTTAAGGCGAAGCTGCCGCATGGGCCCGCCGAAAAGCTGCTGGCGCTGATACCGGGTCTGGGGGGCTGACGATGGGCTGGGACTTTGGTCTGTTTCTCAACCTGTTCGGACATTCGCTGTCGCTGTGGTGGGTTATCATTCCCGCCGTTCTGATAGGAATTCTCGTTGGCGCCATTCCCGGCTTCAGTGCGCAGAACACGCTCATTATCCTGCTGCCGCTTACGCTGACCATGGATGTCGAGATTGCGCTCACTTTCATGGTGGCGCTCTATTGCGCTACGCATCTGGGCGGCGGTATTCCCGCGATTCTTGTTAACATGCCTGGTACCGGCGGGGCGGCGGCGACGACGCTTGACGGGTATCAGATGACTCGCAACGGCCAGGCCCAGAAGGCGCTGGTTCTTTCCTTCGTCGCTTCGACGATTGGCGGGCTTGTAACTACGATCCTGACCGTGATGTTTCTGCCGGTACTGTC
>JAPOIA010000234.1 GCA_029979185.1 Alphaproteobacteria bacterium
CGCGACATGCTCACCGGCCTGCGCCGGCGCAATGGCGTGATTTCCTATTCCGATCACGTAAACGAATACCACGCCCACATGGAACATGTACTGCGTGCCCGATACGCCGGCGACAGGAATCGTCTTTCGGCGGATGCCGGGGTTCTGGCCTATCTTGCGAAGCGCCTCGATACAGAAGCACCGGCAGCCTACCGGCAGGATACGGATTTCAAGAAGGCGCTTGATGGCGTGAAAGCATCGGTATCGGAATTCGTCAAGGCTATCGCTACAAGCGATGTGAGTGCTATCGGCGCCGCGCGGAAGAGGCTCAAGAAGCCCTACGCAATGCTGTTCGTGCGCTGGTGGTGAAAGAGCAACCGGAAGTCTATTCGAAAAATTTCCTGCCCCCAGCTCCAAGCGATGCTATGCTTGCTGCAAACGTGTCGACAGTCATTCCGCGCAGGAGCATTCCATGGCCGAAGTACCGGTACCCTATTCTCATGGCGGCAGGGATTTTGAGGGCTTGATCGTCTGTGACGATACTGTCGCCATGCAACGTCCGGCCATATTCATGCAACCCGACTGGAAAGGCGTCTGCAAGGATACGATCGACCAGGCGCGGACGGTTGCAGGACAGGACTATGTTGTGCTGATGGCCGATATGTTCGGCAAGGGATACGGGGAAAAGGACCTGTCGCAGGAAGAACTGCGCGCCGGTATGCTCGCCGTTCATACCGACCTGCAATTCACGATTGGCTGCGGCAGTGCTGCCTTCAACGCGCTGATGCGAACTGCCGATTCCCTGCGCATCATCGACACCATGCGGCGCGGAGCCATCGGCTATTGCGCGGGAGCGGGATTTGCCCTCGAACAGGCGCGCGCCGGTGCGGACTTCCAGGCGCTAGTCGCTTTTCACACCACCAACCCCAATCCGGTCGTCGAAGGTACGCGATGCAAATTCAAGGGTCGTGTGCTGGCGCTGCACGGCGCGGACGATCCGATCACGCCGAAAGCGAAAATGCACGAACTGGAAGACGAACTCACTGCAGCGAAGGTCGACTGGCAGCTGACGATGTTCGGCGGCGCCGTGCACTCCTTCTGCGACCCCACCGTCAATTCCGATGCGGTGCGTTACGACGACAAGCTGTGCAAGAAATCATACAAGATGATGCGTGAGTTCTTCAACGAGACGTTTTTAACGCGAACCGTCTCATGCGCACTGCTACTGGCCGTTACGCTCAGTAAAGCGTTCAAAGGCTTCCAGTGTTTCGGTGCTGACGTGATGCTCGATGCCCTCTGAATCTCGTCGGGCAGTCGCCTCGCTGACTCCGATAGCACGCAGGAACGCTTCAACGATCTGGTGGCGCTGGCGGCATTCCTCGGCCAACTCCCAGCCGGCATCGGTGAGGAAGACACCGCGATAGGGCTTCTGCGAGATATAGCCGCCGTCCTCCAGCCGGTTGATCATTTTGGCGACTGTCGGCTGCGCGACGCCGAGCCGAGCGGCTATATCGACCTTGCGCGCCTCGCCGCCATCGTCGATGAGATCGGCGATCAGTTCGACGTAGTCTTCCACTAACTCGCTGCGCCGGGCCTCGCGAGCCTGGCGAAAGCTTTCCACATGGGTCTGCGGATCGATCAGCGTATCAGAACCGAAGGGCTCGCGGGAATGCTGCGATTTCATTTTCCGGCTGACCACGGCGCTTTCCTTCCACCAGGCAACTATTTCACAGCCGAGTAACATCTTTGCCGGTCTTTGTCATTTTTATGATCGGACAGATATATAGCTAAAGCTATAAATCCAGCAGGTCACGAGGGTAAGAAAAAACCCGCCGCGGCACATACCGGGGCGGGCTGGCTGATGGCCGTGTGTGAGGCGAGTCTACCGGCTACTCGCCAGCAGCGGCGTGACGCGGCGAATGGTGACGCGGCGGTTGCGCGCCTCAGGCCCTTGGGTATTGACCTTCAGGAACTGCTGGCCATAACCCTGCTGCAGCAGGTTTTCCGGCGGCACGCCGAAATCCTGCGTCAGGATGATGGCTATCGCCTCGGCGCGTCGGTCGGACAATGTGAGATTATCCTCCGGTGTACCCGTCGCGTCCGTATGGCCCTCAATCAGGAATACTTCCTTCGGGTTGCGCTGGATCATTCGCAGAATGGCTTGCGCAATGCGCGACAACTTCGGGCGATAGGCGTCGGGTACTTCCCAGGAGCCGCTGGCGAAATTGACAGCATCCAGATCGATCCGGCGCATGCGGTCGCGCAGAGCGCCGTTACGCAACACTTCCTCGACGGAATAGGTACGTTCCAGACGCTGCACTGGCAAAGCCGACAGGGCCTCGTCGATGTACTGGGGCGGTGCTGCTTCGTATTCGACGACGTAACGGTCGCGCGGCATGCCCAGCGCCAGCGGCGCCAGCAGCAGCGGCGCGGCAATCAACCCGCCGACAGCAGCGGCGCGCAAACCGCGGCTGGAGAACAGGGTGAACTCACGCCCGTTGTGCCGGCGGCGGCGTTCGATCAACCGGCCATTGCCATCGAATATGGAGATAACCTGCGAACCGTCCGGCCGCCGGATGATCGAGGTATTGCCGCCATCGCGATTGCGGATGTTCTGCACCTGCCCGGAACGGCTGAACCGGGAGCGGTCGTCGTTACGAATGAAGGCGCGGCCATCCTGCCGGATGATCATGCGATTGCCCGGCTCCTGAATGATACGGGTGCGGCCGCCGTCACGGGTGAAGGAGCTACGCTGATTGCGCAGATCGCGCAAGTTCATGGGCGTGTTAGTCGGCCCGCGGCCCGGAACCATCCCCGCCGAGGGAAATGGCCGACCACCTCCCGTGAAGCCACCTGGCGTGCCGCGTTGACCTGGCTGCTCGGTAATCCCCTGACGTCCCTGGAACTGACCCGGCTGCTGATTTGTCGCACGGCCGGGAAACGGCTGCGCATTGCGGCCAGGCTGCAAACCGGACGGACCGCCAAAATTGCGGGAAGGCTGGCCCGGCTGACGGAGCTGACCCGGCTGACCCAACTGGTTCGGCTGACGGAACTGGTTGGGCTGGCCCACTCTGCCGGGCTGACCGCGGCTAGGGTCAAATGGCCGGCCCGTGCGGCCGCCCTGCTGCGGATTGCCTCCCGGTTGCCGGTTGAAGCCCTGCGGATTGGTCCGCTGCGGAATGGGGCGCGGCGGCGCAACAGGCCGCTGTACCGGCATCGGCCGTACCCGCTGCGGCGTAGGCCTTGGGGCAACCGTACGGGGCATGGGCGACGGCGGGGCCTGGACCCGGCTCGGCGCAAACTGCCTCTGCGGGACTGGCATCGGTCGCGGTTGGGGCCGTGGTTGCGGGCGCATTTGCGGAGGCGCAGCACGCGGCGACGGTGGCCTTGCGACGGGCCGCGGAGCGCGAATGGCGCCCGGGGTGGGCGGGGCCATCTGCGCAAGCTGGAAAGTTCTGAGCCCGTCCCCGTTTTCGGAAGCCATGGCGGAACCTGCAAAAACCGCTCCGCAACACAAGAGTGTTGCAGGCATCAATCGATGAATCATCGTCTGTACTCCTCTGACCGGGATCGAGAGTATCAGAACGATTGTGTCCTAATGGTGAAACTTGCTGGCGGTTTTTGCTGCCCGGCATTGTCTGGTTGGCACGGTTGCTATAGCCTTCGCACAGGCTGAACAGATACGGATTTGGCCGCCACTAACAGTAACGGGAGGAGGGGCTGTCATGGCCGCAAAATCATACCTGCTGGTAGCAGCAGCAATCCTGATTGGCGCTTCCGGCGCATCTGCGCAAACACTGGGGATAGCGTCCTCTGCACAGGGTTCCTTCACCTTCGGTGCAGCATCGGCGATCGCCAAGGTGGTGTCGCAGAAGTCGGGTATGCAAATGCGCGTACAGGCGACCGGAGGCAGCAATATCTGGATGCCGCAGCTCAACGCCGGCTCGCTGGATTTTGGCGCAGTCACCACATTCGAGACCTGGCTGGCGGCCAACGGCAAGCTGATTTATCGCGGCAAGAACAGCAATCTGCGCGCTGTGGCGATCACCGTTCCCCTTACGCCCGGCATCTTCGTCCGCAAAAGCTCGAACATCCACTCGCTCAAGGACCTGAAGGGCAAGCGCGTATCCAGCGGCTTCACCTCGCAAAAGATCATCGGCGAGCTGATGGAAGCGCACCTCGCCAATGCCGGCCTTACCTACAACGATGTCACCAAGGTGCCGGCCCCCAATGTCGTGAAGGCAGCCGACGATTTCGCCCGCGGCAAGACAGACGCCCTGTTCTTCGCACTCGGCTCCGGCAAAATCCTGCAGGCCAGCGCCAAGGTCGGCGGTGTGCGATTCCTCTCGCTGGACAGTTCTGCTGAGGCATGGGGACGGCTGCAGAAACTCATTCCAATGGCTTATCAGATGCATGTAAAACCGGCCAAGCGCTTTCACGGTGTGGAAAAGCCCAGCACCGCAATGGCCTACGACCTGATGGTCAACACCCATGCCGGCCAGAAGGAAGAGACCGTGTATCAAGTGACCAAGGCTATTTTCGAGAACAAGAAAGGCATGGTCGCCGTCTTCAAGCCGATGCTGGCGTTCAAGCCGGATGGCATGGTCAAGAAGCTCAGTCCGCTCCCGTACCACCCTGGAGCGATACGGCTGTTCAAGGAAAAGGGCCTCTGGCCACCAAAAAAGTAATAGTGCCTGAATGGCAAACGCAAACGACGGAAAACATGAAGCCGGGGGGCGTGCCGCTCCCCCCGCGAGTCCGCAACCCGCCACTCCTTT
>JAPOIA010000235.1 GCA_029979185.1 Alphaproteobacteria bacterium
GACGCCAGCGATCACCATGGCGATCACCATCATCTGTACATCGCCGTTGCGGATGTGGGTCAGTTCGTGGGCGATTACGGCCTCGATTTCATCGTCGTTCAGCGTGTTGATGAGCCCGCGCGTAAGGGTTACGGAATATTGCCACTGATTTACGCCGGTGGCGAAGGCGTTGGGGACATCCGTTTCGAGAATTTCCAGGCGCGGCGTACGTATGCCGCGCGAGATGCAGAGTTTCTCCAGCATGTTATAGAGTTTTGGCTCTTCCGCACGGGTTATGGAATGGCCGCCAATCATGGCGTCGATGATCTGGCGGTTGAAGAAATAGCCGACGGCGACCCAGGCAAGCGTCCCACCCGTAACGAAAGGGAACGCTCTCAGGAAGCCGTACCAGGCTTCGATCAACAGCGCCTGAAGACCCCAGTTTCGCGTCAGCGCCACTGCTGCCAGCGAACCTGCGTAGGCCAGCAGATAGACCAGCAGGAACAGCGTGCACATCAGAAACACGGAGCGCACATAGTTCGCCCGGATATGCGTATATAGACCGAAGGCCGGGAGCATGGGCGTCTCGCCTCTGCCGGCGCCGGATCAGAACTTGACCTGCGGCGGCGCATCCAGTTGCTTGCGGGCATCCTCCCCAACGTCGAAGAATTCACGTTCGGAAAAGCCCATCTGGCGGGCGAACAGTACGGCGGGGAAGGCCTGTATGGAGGCGTTGAATTCGCTCACCGCATTGTTGAAGAAACGGCGCGCTGCCGCCAGCTTGTTTTCCACGTCAGCAAGCTGGTCCTGCAATTGCTGGAAATTGGTGTTGGCCTTGAGGTCGGGATAGGCCTCGCCCAGGGCGATCAGGCGTCCGAGTGCTGCGCCCAGCATGCCTTCCGCTGCGCCCTGTTGGGCAGGCCCATGAGCGTTCATGGCGGCGTTTCGGGCGTTGATTACGGCTTCCAGCGTTTCACGCTCATGGCTGGCGTATCCCTTTACCGTTTCGACCAGGTTGGGGATCAGGTCATGGCGCTGTTTCAGCTGCACGTCGATGTCGGCAAACGCCTGATTGGTGCGCTGGCGCAGGCTTACGAGACTATTGTAGGCAGCGATAAGCCAGATGGCGATGGCAGCTATAACGCCAAGTACAATCCAGGTTACCATGTCTTTCTCCCGAGCCGGATGGTTTCCAACAATGCGCTGACCATGCCGCGGGCGCCCTTCGGGCAGCCCGCGGTTGCGCAGATCGGATGAGACTATGGCGCGGCTGGCGGATTAGGTGAACCGGACATTTCCAGACAGGTAATCTGCTGCTTTCCGGTGACAGAATTCAGGTGCCCCTTTTTGGAGCGTGGCCGCCATGCAGCGCCAGCAAATCCGACGGCGCGCGCGACTTGCGATCACGAACGGTTTCAGGGTCGGCCGGGGCGAAAGCGGCTTGCGGAGACTGCGTGCCGGCGATCGTTACCCGCTGCATGAAGCGGCGCTTGGGAAAATAATCGTGCACAGCGTAGTGCTGCGTTGACCGGTTGTCCCAGAACGCGAGCGTGCCGTTGTACCAGTGATGGCGGTACTGATACTCGGGAACCTTGGCCAGATCGAACAGCTGGTCGAGCAACTGGCGGCTTTCTGCATCCCCCATGCCCTTGATCGCGGTCGTGAATTGCGGGTTGACGAAGATGAGTTTCTTGCCGGTCATCGGATGCTTGGCAACCACGGGATGCAGGGAAGGGGGATAGTCGCGCTCGTATTGCAGTAGTTTTTCGCGCCCTTCGGCTGTTTCTCCGAAAACTTCCTTGAAGGGCAGGAAGTCGTGCCAGGCCTCCAGTCCGGACAGGAAATGCTGCATGCGAGCGCTGAGGCCTTCCCAGGCGGCGGTCATGGACACGAACATGGTGTCGCCGCCGAATTTCGGTACGTCCAGAGCATGCAGCATGGTGCCCATCGGCGGGACCTTGCGGAAGGTTTCGTCCGAATGCCAGCAATCGGTTTTCCAGGGCGGGGTGTTCTCGTCATTCCTGAACAGGATGAGTTCGGGGTTTGCCTTGTCATTGGGCGAAAACGGATGAACGCTGAGCCGCCCGAAACGGCGCCCGAAATCCATGAACTGTTCGGCATCGAGGGGCTGATCCCGGAATACCAGCACTTCGTATTGCGCATGCGCTTGCTGCAGCACCGCAAGGTCGGCATCGGACAGAGGGCGTGTCAGATCCACGCCGGAAACTTCCGCGCCCAGGTAGGAGTTGACCTGCTCTACGCGGATCGTGCTCTGTGGCTTGCCGGTGGCGACGGTTTCGTCAACCATGCTCATGATGGGCTCCTGCAGTCTTGCGCACGCTGGCTTTATTCACGGGCAGTATACAGTCCACATTCTTATTCGTAAAAGTTATAATTGATATCGCTCTATAAATATGAATGATAGTGATCATGGCTGCCGATACCCGTCTCCTCAACAAGGTCGATCTCAATCTGCTCAAGATTTTCAAGGCCGTATACGAGCTTGGCCAGACTACGGCCGCGGCAGATTATCCTGGACTGACCCAGCCGGCGGTGAGCCAGGCATTGCGCCGTGTGCGGGAGCTGACCGGCGATCCGCTGTTCGTACCGGGCAGGGCGGGAATGATCCCGACAGCGCGCGCGCAGGAGCTGGCCGGACCTTTTGGAGAAGCGCTGGCGGCCGTCCAGCATGCCCTGGAGAGCAATCGCGATTTTCAGCCGGCGACGGCGCGACGCCGGTTCCGGCTTGGCATGCTGGACTATGGCGTGATGGTGTTGGCGCCTTCGGTCGCGGCTGCAATTTCCGCCAAGGTGCCAGGCGTGAGTGTCGAGATCATGCACCTTCCTTCCAACGCGGCGCAGACCATGCTTGAGGAGGACCGGATCGATCTCGTGACAGGTCCATTCAAGCGAAGCCTCGCGTTGTTCGAGAGGACGCTGCTGTTCGCCGACAACTATGTATTGATTGCCCGAAGGAACCATCCGGCGCTGTGCGAGGGTTTGACGCCTGCGGTATTATCCGGGCTGGCGCATGTCGATGTTACCTACGATACCGCCGAGGGAGGCGGGGTGGACGGCGTGATGCTCGCGCGGGACGTGCGCCGCCGCTAGGCGATGCAGGTGCCGTTGTTTGCCGGTGCATACTTTGTCGCGGGAGCTAGCGACCTGGTTGCCATCGTGCCGGAGCGGCTGGCGCAAATCTACGCTGCGATAAACGATATCGAGATATACCAGCTGGCACAGGACTATCCGTCTTTGGAGATCAGTGCGCTTATGCATCGCCGCAACGGCGGGGATGCAGGGCTGCGATGGCTGTGTGGCGTTCTCGTTGAAGCGGCCAAAAAGCAGGAACCCCGGCGCTAACACTGAAAGGCGTGAAGGAGCGGCTTCTTGCAAATTCCGGAATGGGTGCGCCATTGGGTAGAAAATTTGCTGGAAACACCGTAGCGCGTCCGCTCATCTGAACATTTTCTATCTGCGCTGCTCTCTGCAGGGGCCAGCGGTCGGCGATATGGAGTTCGTTGAAAATAAAGGACGCGACGCGCTTTTCGGTGGCCGGTGCGAGGAGGCCGCCCGCTTCTCCGGCGGTCCCGATGTCGCGCCTGCCGGCCTGTATGCCGATCGCCGATTTCCAGACGCCGATGCAGGTTTGGACGGGCTTCAACTGAACCTCGACCCGCGCTTCGGACTGACGGTTGCGGAACGTACTCTTGATTGTATCAATGCCAGCCTCGCGGGCGATTTCGTGATGACGGTAGATCGACGCCACGGCCCAGAACCGGATGGTTTGGATGAACATGCTGTCGACACGGACTTCGCCTCTGGTAACGACTTTCGTCTTGGCGAGGTCGATATTTACGCGGCGCTCGGCGGCTTCGCCTCCGGGTATATGGTAGAGACTTCCGAAATGCGAAATGGCTACGCCGATGTAGCCGCGATCGAAAATATATGATGCCCCGACCGATACCCCCTGCATTCTAGATGCGGAATTGCGTTGCTTGCCCGCTGGCGTGCGGTAGTCGCTGGTCACGCGTTTGAACACATCGGCGTGCACAGCATAGGAGCCAGCACGGCCGTTTATAATCAACGCTCCCTCGCGGCCATGGTCGACGCTGGTAAAGGCGCTGCGCAGTATCCCACTAAGTCCTTGCGGCGTATCGGGTGAGGGAATGCGATTGTTGGTGGCATTGACGACACCACCGATTGCCTGGGAACCCCATCGCAGGGTTGCGGGAGCGCGGATGATTTTAATGCGCTGACTTGCGAGCGGGTCGATAGGGACGCCGTGATCCTCTCCGATTTCGGATACACCCATTGAGCCGATGCCGTTTTCCTGGATTCGTACGCGGTTGTTGTCGAGCCCGCGAATGATCGGTCTGCCCGCACCTGGGGCGTAACTGCTGCTGACCACGCCGGGCGTCTCGGCTGCGATGTCGCCCAGGGTTGCGCCCGGGGAACTGGCGATCTGTTGTGGTGTTACAATTGTTGAGGCCGTGAATGTGCCGGAAGGCTCTGGAAGCAGGTAGCCTCCGCCGGGCAGGGCGCTTGCATCGCCTTGCGTCCAGGGAGGTTGAAGCGGACTTGGAGCAGTTACGATGAGAACAGGTAGCTCCTCCTGCGCAATTGCTGCAGCTGGCTGAAGCGTCAGACCGGCAAAGATGGAAACCGGAATGAGTTCTTTGCAAACGCCATGATAGCCCATGAATACGGTATGTTATAACATCAATAATTGAGTTTTCGAAAAATGCAATGTTATAACATA
>JAPOIA010000236.1 GCA_029979185.1 Alphaproteobacteria bacterium
AATCTTCCAGCGACGAAAGAAAGGCATGGGACAAAAAGGGGTTGTAGCGCTCGTATTGCCGGGAGGAAGCGCGTGCCGCGGTTTCCTCGTTCTGTCGCTCCAATGCTTCGGCGGATGGATTGGCGCAGGCATCCCACGCCGCTGCCGGGACATCGTTCATCGAGCGGATGATGCGGATGCGCAAGCGCGGCGCCGTTTCGGTTTCCGACATTTTTTCCAATTGCGTCACCTGGCGGCAGACTGGCGTTTCGTCGTTAATCAGCTTGATAGATTAGCGTTTCACCATGCCGGAGCAAGGGCAAGGTATCAGATTCCGCGCCTGTGCATGACGGTAAAAGCTGTCGAGGACAGTATCCCCACGGTCAGGAAGGAAATCGCTGCGCATATCAGTGTAAACCTTGCGCCGAGGGAGGGAAATGCAAGCCCGTAGAGTATCGGCGACAGGGCCGTGCCGGCGCAGAAGGCGAAAGCGTGCATGGAATAGGCTGACGCGCGCAATTCTTCGCTCAGGTTCGATACCTCTCCCTGAATGGCGTTGTGCTGGAGGAAAAAGCCGAATCCAACGACGCTGAAGATGAGGGTTTGCAAAGTCCAGGCAAATCCCTGGGCGAAGAAATACAGGCTGACTGCTGTGATGACAGCGCCGGAAACGATCATCATCGGACGGCTCAACAGGCGCAAGATCCATCCTGCGGTCAGTGCGAAGGCAAGCGAACCGAGGCAGAACCCGGCGATCACCAGACCGGCTTCGCGGGGGCCGCCGTTCTTCGCATTCTCGAGCAGATAGGCGATGAAGGGCAGGAGCCCAAACAGCGTGCCGCTCTGCATGAAACCGGTCGCGTAACAGGCCCAGGCGCGCGGCATGCGAAACAGCGTGCCATAGTTGCGCAGAATGGTGCGAATGCTCAAAGGTCCGCGATTGAGCGGCGGCGGCCTGGGTATCTTGATGGAGGCGAGGATTGCCGCAGCAAATACAACCGTACTGCATGCCAGGAGCACGCCGCGCCAGCCGACCCAGCCAACGACTAGGCCGGCGAAGCTAGCCCCTGCAAGCTGGCCGATGAAAGCTGCCATGGTGATCCGCGCGATGCATATCTGCCGTTTGTGGCCAGTATAAAGGTCCGCGACAATGGCCTGGCTGATCGGGATAATGCCGCCGGAAGCTGCCCCGGACAGGACGCGCAGGCCCATCAGCCACAGGAAAGCGGGGACGAAAGCGCTGGCGAATGTCGAAAGGGCGAGCAACCACATGGCGCCCTTGATGATCTTGTCCTTTCCGAAGTGGTCTCCCAGCGGGCCCAGTACCGGCTGCACCAGTGCGAAGGGCACGGCTATTGCTGTCGACAGGAGTGCTACCGTTTCCGGCCGAACCAGAAGATCTTCGGAAATGCGGATCGTCAGTGGATCGAGGCTGCGCTGGGCGAGGGCGCTGGTGAAACCGAACAGCAGCAACAGGGTATAGACTAGGGTGCCGCTGTCTGCTGCCGGAGGCGCGGAAATCTGCTTCTGCTCCTGTCCTGCCTGTGTGGTCATTGTCAGATTCCCCGCCGCTGGAACCACGCGAACAAGGCGCTTGAAGCGATGCCGACGACGATAAACACAGTTGCGGCTATCGTCAGTGTTATACGTACGCCAAGACTTGCGAAGGCGAAGCTGTAGAGGATCGGCGCTGTCGCCGTGCCCAGGAAGAACATCGAGGCGTGCATGGAATAGGCCGACGCCCTGTAGTCCTCGCTTAGGTCTGCGACCGCCCCCTGGATGGCGTTGTGCTGGAGAAAGTATCCGAAACCGCTGCAAGCAAAAATGATCATCAGCCAATACCATTGCGGACCGGTTGAGGCCGCGAGCAGGCCGATGCAACCGATGACAGCGCCGACGATCAGTAGTCCCGAGCGCGACAGGAGCCGCACGGTTATCCGGATCGCCAGAACGAACAACAGCGACCCGGCGCTGAAACCAGCGATAATAAAGCCGGCCTCGCGAGCTGCACCGAGATTTAGACGCTCGAGGATAAGCGACACGAATGGCAACAGCCCGAACATGATGCCGGCCTGGATGTAGCAATTGGCATAGCATGCCCATGCGCGCGGCATGCGCAGTATGACAAGATAATTCTGCAGGATCGTCGCTGCGCTGAAGCGCGCCTTTCGCTGCGGGCGCGTCCGTGGCATTTTCAAAGTTGCCATCAGCGCGGCAGTACCGGCTATGCAGCCGCAGGCCACGAGAACGCCCCGCCATCCGATCCATTCATCGGCGAGGCCGGCGAGGCTGGCGCCCGCCAGCTGACCGAGGAAAATCACCGCCGTTGAGCGGGCAATTGCGATCTGCCGTTCGCTGGCCTTGAACATGTCGCCGATCATCGCCTGGCCAAGCGGCACGATACCGCCGGCGGCCATGCCGGTTATCGCGCGCAGAATGACCAATACGACGAAGGTCGGCGCAAGCGCGCTGACGAAAACCGATAGCGTGATGAACCAGAGACATATGGTGATCATGCGGCCCTTGCCGAAATGATCGCCCATCGGACCAAGCACTGGATTGCTCAAGGCATAGGGAATGGATAAGGCAGTGCCGAGCAACGCCGCCGTCTCCGGCGTCACAGTCAGGTCGCCGGCGATGGATACCGTCAGCGGGTCGAGGCTGCGCAGGGCGAGCGAGCTTGAAAAGCCTATTCCCAGCAGCAGGAGGTACAGAGGGTTCATTCGTTACCCTGCCGCAGGCTGCGGTGATACAGCAAGAAGAAAAATCCGATAGAGCAGCCGATCATCGCTATTATCAGGCCGTTCATCGTCAGTGTTGCAACCGAACCGATGGTCGCGATCTGGAGGCCGTAGACAGCCGGGCCTATCGTATGGCCGATAAAAAGGGCCGAGGAATGCATGGCGAAAGCGGTGGTGCGAGCTTCGGGGATCAGTTCGGAAACTTCCGTCTGTATCGAATTGTGCTGCATGAAGAAGCCGAAGCCGAAGATCGTCAGCAGGATGATCTGCACGCTCCAATGCGAGCCGAGAGCATAAGCGGCGAGGCACAGGCCCGCTGTCGCCGAACCGGTGAGCATGACATACGGCCGGCGCATGAATTTCAACACGACCGGCAGAAGCAGCGCCAGAAGAAAGGCTCCGGCTCCGAAACCCGCGATGATGAAGCCGGCTTCGCGGGCGCCGCCGTTGTTTCCCGCTTCGAGCAGTGGCGCGATATAGGGCAGCAGGCCGAATGTCAGTCCGCCGATGAAGCACGATGAGGAAAAGCAGACCCAGGCGCGGGGCAGGGCGAAGATCCGTGCATAGTTCCGGCGGGCGACAGCAAAACTGAACGGCTGGCCGTTGTTGGTGGGGGAAGCCGGCAGAAGCCAAGTCGCTATGACGGCGGCAAAGAAGACGATTGCCGCGCAGATGAACAGGACGCCGCGCCAGCCGACCCATGCTTCGAGCGTGCCTGCCAGCATTGCGCCAGCGACCTGCCCGATGATGGCGGCCATGATGAAACGCGCCAGCACGATCTGCCTGTTTGCCGGGCCGTAGAGGTCGCCGAGCAAGGCCATGCCGACGGGTACGATGCCGCCGGCGGCAAAACCGGTGATGGGCCGGATGGCGAGCAGAACGTGGAAATTCGGCGCGAAGGCGCTGGCCAGAACCGAGGCGGCGCAGATCCACATGGCCAGCTTGAGAACCCGCGACTTGCCGAAATGATCGCCGAGAGGGCCGATCACCGGCTGACCGGCCGCATACATGAAGGCCAGCGCCGAGGACAGCAGGGCAACGCTGGCAATCGGTACATTGAGATCGCGCGCAATCTCGACCGTGAGCGGATCGAGGGTGCGGTTGGCGATGGCGCTGGAAAAGCCGCAGGAGAACAGGGCGATGATGAGCAAGGCGGGGTCCGTTTGGAACGGCGGGTGAAGGGCGGTGTTTCCCATATCCTGGACGCTGCGTATAGCCCGCGAACGGGGAGCGGGCATGCGCTGCAGGCATGGCGGGTGAAGGGCTTGGGCGCAGTTCAACCGGATTTCGCGCGGTCCATGCGGGTAAAGGCAATGGATATCGCCGGGCCGATCAACAGGAGAACGAGACTGTAGAAGCCTAGCATTGCCGGCTGGCCGAACCGGGCCTGTCCGATAGTAAACAGGATCGGTCCGACCGAATGGCCGACGAAAAGCCAGCAGGAATGCATGGAAAAGGCCGAGCCGCGCACGCTGGGGGCGAGACTTGCCACTTCCGCCTGAATAGAATTGTGCATGGCCATGAAGCCGAAGCCGGAAACTGCGAATATCGGGGCAAACCACATCCAGTCCAGGTGAAAGGCGAGGCTGACCGGTCCGACGCCGGTGATCAGCCCGCCGATGAACATCAGCTGGTAGGGCGTTGCCAGTTTCAGCCAGTATTTAACCGTCGAGGTGAACAGCAGCATGCCAAGGCCCATGGCGGTAATGATGAACCCGGCCTCGCCGGCGCCGCCTTCGCCACGCGCTTCCAGAATCGGGGCGACGAAGGGCAGGGTGCCCCACAGGGCAACGCCTTCCAGGAACACCGCGCCGTAGCAGTATTTCGCGCGCGGATTGGAAAACAGCGTCTTGTAGCCGCCGATTGCATCGCGAATGCTTATCGGCTTGTCCGGCCGGGACGTTTTTTCGACAACCCGCGACAGCAGCAGCGCCGCAACGATCGCGAACACCAGCGTAATGGCAAAAATCGCCCTCCAGCTGAGATAGACC
>JAPOIA010000237.1 GCA_029979185.1 Alphaproteobacteria bacterium
GATCTCGAAACCGCCCGGTATAGGCGCATTGAACAGATACCGTCCGGTCACATCGACAGTTGTGACGGTCATCATGGCGAACATTACGATCGCCATGATGAACTTGAGGCAGAAATCCATCGCCCGCCAGAAACCCGCAAGCGTCATCGCGTCAGACCTTTGTTTACGGGCTAGATGTGCAGCAGTGACTAGCCACCGGCCAGCTTCCTGGATTCGGTGCGATAGAACTCCAGCGCGGCCTTTCCATCTATTCCAAACCGCTTGGTGGACTTGTAGTAGGCCTCATACATCGGCTGCCAGAGCTTTTGCAGTTCGGCGTTGAAGCCTGAAGTCGCCGGAGCGGCAATGACGCCATTCTTGATGTACTGCGCGCGGAATCCGTCCGAGACCTTCTTGAGGTCCAGCGAACGGCGCGGCATCGCATCGGCCGAAATCTGCATGATCGCGGCCTGGTCCTTTTTCGAAATCCGGGCCCATTTGGCCTTGTTGAAAAAGACCGTGAACTTTGGACCGAACAGGCCACCGTCCACATCGGTAATCGCGCCGAGATATTGCGAGATCTTCACGGCATTAAGATGTTCCATGTCGACGCAGCAGAACATGTCGACGACGCCCTTGGAAATGATGTCGTGCATGCGAACCGCCGGGCCAGGCACAACGGCTGCACCGGTAGCACCCACCGCCTGTGCTGTCAGGCCGGGCAACGCCCACACCTTCTTGCCCTTGAATTCGGCAACCGACTGAACCGGCTTCTTCTGCATGTTGTAGAAGCCGCCATGATCGCCGGCGATAAAGCCGACATGGACAACCGCATCGATCGGATTCTTCTTGATGAAGAACTTTTCATATGTCCGCTGCAGGGCAATAGAATCGGCGTCAGGGCGCGTGCTCGTGCCGGGCAGGTAAACCAGCTGCAGCGGCGGATGCGACTTCTGGAGGAAGGCGGTGAGCATGAACGCCCCGTCGGCAATGCCCGCCTTGACCATGTTCATTTGTTCCGGCGGAGGAGCAAGATTTTGCGGAGACAGCTTGATCTTTACACGGCCCTCGGTGACCTTCTCGATATGGGCGAGATAGGGTGCCACGATCTTGCTGTGCAGGTTGCCGGCATGCGGCGTGAAGCTGTTGAAAAGCAGCGTTGTTTGCGCCTGAACCGGATTACCGGCGAACAAGCAGACCAGTATGCCGGCGACAGCGGCCTGTTTCGATGCAATACCCATTGTTCCCTCCTGCGGTCCCTTCTCCAACCGTTGGCGCGGAGAATTACTCCTCCCCGGTCCAATGTCATGCTATATCCAGCTTCGTGCCACCACGTGGCGCAAAATTCCCGAAGCAGGCTATGCGACCATGGAACAACTGAAAGATGTGAGAGCCTTGAGGCGCGGGCTGGCGGTACTCGACCTCTTGTCCGGCAGCGGCCCGGCCGGCCTCTCCGATATTGCCCGCGCAACCGGCCTCGCCAAGTCGACAACCCGGCGCATCCTTGCGACCCTGGAGGACACCGGCCATATTCGCCGCAATCTTGCTGACAGTCTCTATCGCAGCAATATCGGAGGCGGCGGTCCGGCAACCGCGAACACCAGCAAGGCCGCCGGCGCGATCGTGCGTGCGGCTCGCCCGGTGCTGGAGCGGCTTTCGCAGGAAGTGGTGTGGCCGTCAGACCTGTTCATTCGCGACGGGACCGAACTGCAGATCGTGGAAACCACGCGACCGCTTTCGCCACTGCTGGTCAATCGCAACGAGATTGGCGACCGGGTGGACATGCTGACGACTGCGGTCGGCAGGGTCTATCTGGCATTCTGCCCCGATGGCGAGCGCGAGGAATTGCTGGCCGTAATAGGCAAAGCCCATGCGCCGGCATCGCAGAATGAACTCCTGGAGACGATCGATCACATCCGCAAGACCGGGTTTGCCGTGCGCGACCCGCGTTGTACCGGCGCCACCTATCGCAATCCCTTTATCGTGGATCGCCTCTATGCTGTCGCCGTTCCGGTGATGGACCGGGACAAGGTCGCCTGCTGCATCAACCTCTTATGGCCGGTCGCTGCGGCTTCCAGCGTTGGCGACGAGCGCTTGATGGCCAAGCTGCTGCAGGAACGGGCGGCCGAAATTTCCGCCAATCTGTCGGCAGCCGCACGTTCTTGATCCGCTTTTATTCAGGCCGGCGGCCATGGAACGCATTGTCCAGAACCCCGAATACTTCCCCGCGCGTGAAGGACCGTGGATTCCAGTAGGGATTTGCAACGGCAATATCGGCGGCTCTCCCCAACCCTTCTTCCTTCATGCCGATATCCGCAAGCCGCAGGGGGGCGCCGAGGGTCCTGGCCAGATCGTAGAGCCCCTGCCCGGCCTTCTGCGCGCCCAGCGCCTTCGCCACTGGCGCCATCAGTTCGGGCACGGCCTGTTCGTTGAAGGCTGTCGCGTGCGGCAGGACAACCGTATGGGTCTCGGCATGGGGCAGATCGAAGCTGCCGCCAAGCACATGGCAAAGCTTGTGATGCAGCGCCATGGTAATCGCTCCCAGCGCCATGCCGCACAGGAATGCGCCATACAGAGCGTCGCTGCGGGCTTGGCTGTCTGCCGGGTCCTGCATGATTTTCGGCAGCGCCGAGGCAAGAGCCCGGATGCCGTCGGCGGAAGCGAGAGAAATGATCGGGTTGCGGTCCTTCGCATAAAGCGCCTCGACCGCATGGGCGATGGCGTTCATGCCGCTGGTGGCGCTGAGCGCCTGCGGCAAACTCATGGTCAGGTCGACATCGTATATGACGACCTCTGGCAGGATCTTCGGGTCCTTGAAGGTTGTCTTCAGCCCCTCTTTCGTTTCGCCAAGGATTGGCGTCATCTCGGACCCTGCATAGGTGGTGGGAATGACGATCTGCGGCAGGTCCGTACGCCATGCAATCGCCTTGCCGAGGCCCGCGGTCGATCCGCCTCCAAGAGCAATCGTGCAATCGGCGCCACTGGCCGAGACCGCCGCCAGCGCATCATCTGTCACTTCGACCGGGGTGTGCATGGCAGCCTTGGCGAATACGCCAGCGGACTTGTCGCCGAGACTGGCTGCGAGTTTCTGCGCATCGCCTTCCTGAAAGGGCGTCGCCAGCACCAGCGCCTTTTTCGCCCCCAGCAGCTCCAGCTCCGCTCCAACCTGCGAGAGGGTGCCTGTGCCGAACACCACGCGCGCCGGCGCGCCCACATAAACGAACGGTTGCATCTGCCCTTCCCGTCTGCCAATTCCGATGCATCTTGTTAGCGCGTCCGGGCCAAAGGTCCAAGACCGGCGCGCATTTGCCGGAATTAAGCGCAACCTGGGGAACGATGCCACCATGAGCGACGAAAACCTGACCATGATCCCGCACGGCGAGGACTACCCGGAAATCCGCGAGACAGTTCGTGCCATCTGCGCCAATTATCCCGGCGAATACTGGCGCGCGTTGGAGGATAAAGGCAGCTATCCGGTGGAATTCGTCCGCGAGCTGACCGAAGCAGGCTTCCTGTCGGCGCTGATACCGGAAAGTTACGGCGGTTCGGATCTGCCGTTGCGGGCCGGTGGCGTCATTCTGGAGGAAATCCATGCATCCGGCTGCGACGCTTCCAGTTGCCACGGGCAGATGTACATGATGGCCATGCTGCTGCGGCACGGCAACGAGAAGCAGAAACAGGCCTATCTTCCGGCCATCGCCGCCGGGGATCTGCGCTTCCAGTCTTTCGGCGTCACGGAACCGGCAACCGGTTCCGACACGCTGCAATTGAAGACCCGCGCCGTGCGCGACGGCGACACTTTCGTCGTCAACGGCCAGAAGGTCTGGACATCGCGCGCCGCCAATTCCGACCTACTCACATTACTGTGCCGCACGACGCCACTCGACCGGGTGAAGAACCAAACCGAGGGCCTGTCGATCCTGCTGGTCGATATCCGCGAGGCCCTCGGCAAGGGGCTTACCATCAAGCCAATCGATACGATGGTGAACTACGATACCAATGAGCTGTTCTTCGACGACCTGCGCGTGCCGGCGGAAAATCTCATCGGCATCGAGGGAAACGGCTTCAAGCAAATCCTTGACGGGATGAATTCCGAGCGCATCCTGCTCTCGCACGAGTCCCTAGGCGATGCGCGCTATTTCATCGACAAGGCGGTTGCCTACGCCAAGGAGCGGATTGTCTTCAACCGGCCTGTCGGCCAGAACCAGGGCGTGCAGTTTCCTATCGCCAAGGCCTATGCCGAATATCGCGCCGCAGACGCCATGAGCCGCATGGCCGCCGCGCTGTTCCAGTCCGGCAGAAAGTGCGGCGAGGAAGCCAATATCGTCCGCTACCTGACGGCGGAAGCTGCGTGGAACGCGGGCGAGGCCTGCATGCAGACGCACGGCGGCTTTGCCGTGGCGCGCGAATACAATATTGAGCGCAAATGGCGCGCCGCCCGCATCCAGCGTCTTGCTCCGATCTCGACCAACATGATCATGGCCTATATCGGCCATGGCGTACTGGGGATGCCGAAGTCGTATTGAAGAAAGGCCCGAGAGCATAGCCAGGAATGGATATTCCCTCTTGTCATCAGATAGTTATTTTCATGCCACCGCGGCTTCTGTATTGTGTGGCCGATCTGCTGCAGCACCTGCGCCTATCCACAAACAGCGATCACACACACCGATCCCGTGACCGGTCATAAAACGCATGCGAGGAATCCAATAAGAAAAATCCT
>JAPOIA010000238.1 GCA_029979185.1 Alphaproteobacteria bacterium
AGTTGAACAAGGAGCAGGGGCTCGATCACCTGGTATCCGTAGTTCATGGCGACTTTGAAAACGTCGGCATGGAAGACGGGAGTTTCGACTTCATCTGGTCGCAGGATGCGATCCTGCATTCGGGCGATCGCGGCAAGGTTCTGGACGAGGTCAAACGGCTGCTGAAGCCGGGCGGATTGTTCGTATTCACCGATCCGATGCAATCGGACAATTGCCCCGACGGCGTGTTGCAGCCGATTCTCGACCGCATCCAGCTGTCGACGCTCGGGTCCTTCAAATACTATCGCGAGGAACTGGCAAAGCGCGGTTTTGAGGAAGTGAAGGTGCAGGACCTGACGCATCAGCTTCGCAATCACTACAATCGTGTGCGTGAAGAACTGTTGCGCAACCGCGAGGCGGCTGTCGGATTCTCCGGCGAGACCTATGTCGCCAACATGGACAAGGGTCTGCAGCACTGGGTCAATGGCGCCGACAAGGGATACCTCGCCTGGGGCATCATCAACTTCCGCAAGAAGTAGCGGGCCTATCGCTCAAGCGAATTAATAGCCGCGGCAGAGGAGTTATCTTTGCCGCGGCTTTTTCGTGCCTGCTTCCGCGAAGGCGATACAGCCATCGCATCGCGCAGGTTTATTCCCGGGCGCAGCTTTCCTCCGTCAGACCCTTGAGCGTCGCGACGCACATCAGCACCAGCACCAGGGCGAAGGGAAAGCCGGTCGCAATCGCCATGGCCTGCAAGGCGGCCAGCCCGCCGCCCAGCAACAGGACGATGGCGACAATGCCCTGGAACGAACACCAGAAAATGCGCTGTGCCGGAGGTGTGTCGATCTTGCCGCCCGCCGCGATCGTGTCGATCACCAGAGAGGCCGAATCCGACGAAGTTACGAAGAAGACGATAACCAGGATGATGCCGATGGTAGATGATATGGCGGCCAGCGGCAGTTGTTCCAGCATCTTGAACAGCGCCAGCTCCGGTTTCCATTTGGCAATGGTCTCGACCACGCCCTGGTAGTTGTCAGCGACAAGCTGGTGAATGGCGGTGCCGCCGAAGGTGCTCATCCAGAGTATCGTAATGATCGTCGGAACGATCAGCACATAGACGATGAATTCGCGCACGGTGCGTCCGCGCGAAATGCGAGCGATGAACATGCCGACAAACGGCGACCAGGATATCCACCAGGCCCAGTAGAATGTCGTCCAGCCATGGAGGAAAGCGCTATCGGTGCGGCCATACCAGTTGCTCAAGGCCGGCAGGTCGCACACGTAGTTGAAGGCGTTAGTGAAGAAGCTGCCGAGGATAAGCAGTGTTGGTCCCGTGACCAATACGAACAACATCAGTACGAAGGCCAGCCACATGTTGATCGTGCTTAACCGCTTGATGCCGGCATCGAGTCCGGCGACGACGGATATGGTTGCCAGTCCCGTTATGCCGATGATCAGCAGCACCTTGCTTGCATCGGATACGGGAGTGCCGAACAGGTAGTTCAGGCCTGCGTTTGCCTGTCCGGCGCCTAGCCCGAGAGACGTGGCAAGGCCGAACAGGGTGGCGAAAACCGCCAGGATGTCGATGATATGGCCGGGCCATCCCCAGACGCGTTTGCCGAACAGCGGGAAGAATGCCGAACGCAACACCAGCGGCATGCCGCGGTTGAAATGAAAATATGCAAGCGCCAGCGCCACCGCCGCGTAGATGGCCCATGCGTGCAGACCCCAGTGGAATATGGTCGCTGACATGGCAGTGCGCATGGCCAGTCCGGTATCTTTCGGATCGATCCCTAGCGGGGGCGTGCGGAAATGATTGACCGGTTCCAGGACGCCATAGAACATCAGGCCGATGCCCATGCCGGCCGCGAACAGCATGGCGAACCAGCCCGGATAAGAAAAATCCGGCTTTGCCTCAGCGCCGCCAAGGCGGATCCGTCCCAGGGGCGTGAAGACAAGCAGCAGGCAGAACAGGACGAAGATATTGCCGGCGATTATGAACCACCAGTCGAAGGTCGATGTCAGCCATTTGCGCATGGCGCCGAAAGCCGAGGCCGCAGCCTGCGGAAACAGCAGCCCCACGAAAACAAAAGCGATGATGGCAATGGCGGAGATGATGAAGACCGGATTGTGCACATCGAGGCCGAACAGGCGGATGTTGTCCTGACCCGGTTCGTAATGATGATCTTCGTTGCTATCGCTCACCCGCCGCTCCTCGCCGCAGAGGCGCGGGCTTGCGCCTCGTTCGTATTTCGGCAGGGTATAGCCCAAATCCGGCAAGATAGCCAAAATCAGCTTTAAATATGTGCGGCGTCTCAGTCGTCGAAGATGGCGACCGCGCGTGTCCAGCCTGCGGAAGCCTTGTGGATCTTCACCGGGAAACAGGAAACGTGAAAGCCGTTCGCGGGCAACTGCTCCAAGTTGTGCAGCTTCTCGATGTGACAATAGCCGATGTCGCGGCCAGACTTGTGGCCTTCCCAGATGATGCCGGCGTCGCCGCTTTCGTTGTATCGCCGGGCTGTATAGACGAAGGGTGCATCCCACGACCATGCATCGGTGCCGGTGACGCGCACGCCGCGAGAGGTCAGATACAACGTCGCCTCGCGGCCCATACCGCAGCCTGTAGGCACATAATCGTCGTGGCCGTAACGGACGCCGGCAGCCGTATTGACGAGGACGATGTCCAACGGCTTCAGCTCGTGACCGATGCGTTTCAGTTCCGCTTCGACATCTGCTGCGGTCGCGATATAGCCGTTGTCGAAGTGACGGAAGTCGAGCTTTACGCCCGGCTGAAAGCACCATTCCAGTGGCACTTCGTCGATGGTCATCGCCGGCTTTCCGCCATCCTGGGTCGTTGCATAATGCCAGGGCGCATCGAGATGCGTGCCGTTATGGGTGGTGATATTCACCTGTTCAATCGCCCAGCCTTCGCCGTCCGGCAGGTCCTTGATATCGAGCCCCGGAAAATAGGTGGCTATCCGTTCGGCAGTCTGCTGATGGCCGATATAGTCGATCTTCGGGAGCATTTCCGGCGGGTCGGACTTGATGTCCGCCTGAAGCGGTACGGAAATATCGACAATTCTACGCGTCATCCGGTTACTCCCGATTCGTTGCCGTTCCGGCGGGTGAAAGCCTTGCGGCGGTGCGTTACTCCGGTTTGAAAACAAGTCTATCAGCACAATGCCAGGGAGCACCATGGCTGATGCGAGCGATCTTGCCGCCAGTCGATGAAATGCACGAATACGGGCCGTTTTGCCGCAGTTCATAATTTGTTGCCCAAAGAGCGGTTGTCGTGGCAAATAGGGCGGGAAGGGCGCGCATGGGAGACATGTGCGAAATCTGCCGAATAAGAGCGCGAGGCGGGAACCGTACCGCGGGCGCGGCGAGGGGGTCGGATGTTGGAGGGGTTCACCGGGCTGCTGGGGCCTTTGGGTACAGCGGCCACGCATTTTATAAGCGTACAATCGCTAACCTGGCTTTTGGCGGGAACCTGTATCGGCCTGTTGTTCGGTGCAGTGCCGGGGCTGGGCGGAACGACCGCGCTTGCGCTGCTGATTCCCCTGACATTCGGCATGGAGCAGTCCGACGCCATCATGCTGATGGGCGGTTCGATGGCTGCAACATCCACAGGCGGCTCCGTCTCGGCGATTTTGTTGAATACGCCGGGAACAGCGCCTAATGCGGCGACCACGTTCGATGGGTTTCCGCTGGCCGCACAGGGCCGGGCGGGCGAGGCCATCGGCGCTGCCGCTACGGCATCGGCGCTGGGCGGCCTGATAGGTGTCTTCACCTTGCTGGTGGTCATCCCGATCGCAAAGCAGATAGTGCTATTGTTCTCTCCGCCGGAATTCTTCCTGCTGGCGGTTTTCGGTCTTGTCGCTGTCGCCGTATCGACCGGCGAGCGCACGTTGCAGGCGCTGATAGCCGGTGTGCTTGGCTTCATCTGCGCCTTTGTCGGCGAAGATCTCATTACCGCGACCATACGCTATACCTACGACATTGAAGCGCTGCAGGACGGGATCAAGCTCGTTCCAGCGCTGATCGGCATTTTCGCGATTGCGCAGATGATCGACCTGGCTGTGAAGGGCGGCTCCATCGCCGACAATCCGACCGCGGTGAAGATCCAGCGGGTCTGGGGCGGCGTCGGGGCGGTTTTCCGGAACTGGTCGACCATGCTGACCGGCTCGGCCATCGGCACATTCATCGGCGCAGTGCCGGGTGTGGGCGGAACGGTTGCGGGCTTTCTCAGTTATTCGACCCAAGTGCAGCGCGATCCGAATCCCGAAACGCCCTATGGACAGGGCAATATACGAGGCGTGATCGCGCCGGAAGCTGCCAATAACGCGAAGGACGGCGGCTCCATGATCCCGACGATCGCCTTCGGTATTCCCGGCAGCGCGGAAACCGCTGTCTTCCTTGGGGCGATGGTGCTGCACGGGCTGGAGCCCGGGCCGACCCTGCTCAACGATCACGAAGACGTCGTCTTCACGCTTGTGTTGTCGCTGACGGTCGCCTGCGTTCTCGCGACCATCATCGTGCTGATGCTGGCGCGTCCGATGGCCTATCTGACCTTGCTCGATGCGCATGTGCTTGTGCCGATCGTAACGGTCGTGTCGCTGGTCGGCGCCTATGCGCTGGAGAACGACTTCAGCCACGTCATCATCGCCACGGTGTTCGG
>JAPOIA010000239.1 GCA_029979185.1 Alphaproteobacteria bacterium
CGTCGATTCGCTTCTTGATGAAGTCCGTGGCTTCCAGCTTGCCGGTCTTGGTCGAAACGAGACCAAGTACGACGGACTTGTCTTTCGGCAGGAAGCGCAGTGGCTCGAAGCCGCCGGCGCGCTCGGAATCGTATTCCAACAGGAAGAGGTCGGTATTCAGGCCGTTGAACATCAGGTCGGCGACAGGCTCGTAGCTGCCAGCGGCATGGAATTGGCCGGCGCGGTTGCCACGGCACAGGTGAACGCCGACACGCATGCCCTTTGGAAGGTTTTCCAGAACACGGTTGGTCATCTTGACATAGAGATTGATCGTTTCCTGCCATTTCTCGCCGCGTTCGGCAAGACGCTCCTGCACTTCCGGGTCCTCGAACTTGGCGAAAGCGGTTTCGTCCATCTGGACATAGGTACAGCCAGCATCGGCAAGCGATTGCAGCTCGGTCCGAAAGGCCTTGACAATGTCGTCCCAGAATTCGGCAGTATTGGAATAGGCGGTCTTGAGAATAGCCGCATCGCCACCGCGAAAGTGCAGGGCGCAGGGGCCGGGAATGGTTATCTTGGGTGTCCGTTCTGTCAGCGTTTTCAGAAAGGCATAGTCGCCGGCGTGGATGGGGCCGGTCCATTCCACTTTCGAATCGATCAGTGCGACCGGCTGGGGTGCCCGGGTACCGTGGCTGCCGGGCTCGTCGTCTTCCGGACGCCAGTCCGGCTTCAGTCTGCCGAGTTTGGAAAAGAAATAGCTATGATAGGATGCGCGGCGAAACTCACCGTCGGAAATGATCTTCAGGCCGGCTCGCTCCTGCATGGCGACCGCATCACGGATCGCGGCATCTTCCGCGGTTCTGGTTTCGTCTGCCGTTGCCGTTCCGGCCGCATGGCGGCGCCGGATGTGGAGCAAGGTGGCCGGACGCAGAAGGCTGCCGATGTGGTCGGCCCGAAATTGGGGTTTGGTCATCTGCCTGTTCTCCCTGACGGCACTTCTGCGGCGGACCGCGGCCGCGATGCATTTCGCTTCATTTGACGTTGGTGCGGGAATGGAGACTGCAAGCGGCGATGTCAACAGCTCTGTCAGTTGCACAGCCAATCGCGCCCGTCGTGGTACGCCTGTTAGGTTTCGATTTACCAGACCCGGCCGTAGCTGCCGCCATTAACGAACCGTAACCGTTAGACTACTAACGTAGCGTTTCGGGCGCTTTCCGGACGCAAACGCTTTCGTCCGGGCAAACGCATGGTCAGGGGCGGGGCAGAAGAGCCGGGGGAGGCTCTGTAGCAAATACCTTTCCGGTTGGAGTTTTGGCGATGAGCCATGGGGCGTCGCTTGCGGCAGTATTTGAAAGGATCCGTGCAAGGCTCGGCCACCACTATGGTGACGACCTGCTGCGGTATTCGCGCGCCAAATATTTTTTTGTGCTTAACGCTTCGCTCGCCGTGATTCTTGCCCTGTTCCTTTCGGTATTCCTGATTCCCGGCGATCGGCTGATCGGCGCCACAACCCGTGCGGTCTTTGCGCCGTTGGTCCTGGCCGAAATGGCGCTCATGATTTTCGCCAATTGGCAGCTGATGGCAGGCCGGTTTCGCCTGGCTGAAACCGTGGTAACCATTGCCAATCTCAGTGCTGCTCTTGGGGCTGTATTCCTGACCGGAGGCGCTCCGGGCTCTGTCGCCCTGCCGGCCCTGCTCATACCCGCCTGCACGTCGTTCCTGCTCTCAGGGGCGGCGCTCGGGCTTCGGGTGAGCGTCTTCGTGGCTGTAACGGTTGGCGTCCAGATTGTTGCCAGCACCTGGTTCGGACTTGTGCTGCCTGACTATACTTCTCCCATCAGTCCCGTAGCGAACGTGCTACTCGTTAACGTCCCGGTGTTTTCGGGGCTGATCGCTACGCTGTGGTTGTATGAAGTCTTCACCCGCAAGCTGAAGACGCAATTGGAACTGGAAAGGCAAAAGCTCGCCGAGATGGCTCTGACCGACGAATTGACCGGTCTGGGGAATTCGCGAAAGTTCCATCTGCGGCTCGACCGTGAGCTTGAAATGGTGAGACGCAAGCGTGGCGAAATGGCCGTGCTGTATCTCGACCTCGACGACTTCAAGCAAGTGAATGACCGCTTTGGACATGACGCGGGCGATGCGGTACTGCGGGCGATTGCAGCGCGCATCCGGGGAACAATAAGGGGGCAGGATGTCGCTGCCAGAATTGGCGGGGACGAGTTTGCCGTTCTGATGCCGTCGCCGGTGAGCCCGGGCGTGATAGGGACGGTTTGCGAGGCCTTGCGGAGATCCCTCGCTGAACCAGTCCGCTATGAGGGAAACAGCCATCGCGTCGGAGTCAGCATAGGTGCGCGCAACTTTGGCACGCAGACGGCCAGCGTTGCCGATCTGATCAAGTCGGTGGACGAGGCCATGTATGCCGACAAGCTGCTGAAACAGGAACGCCAGGTCAGTGCCGGGACGGTAGCGGGCATCGACGTTGATTATGTGGCGCCTGCACGCCGCGTGCATTTGCGCAGCGCCTGAGACCTGCTGTGCCGTGATGCCGCCGTTGCGAGGCTGGCGGATTTTGCACATGATGCATTTTGCCCTTGGCGTATTGGCATTTAGCCACTATATAGCCTTCTGTGGCGCGAAACCGGCGAGGTTCCGCGCCGCGACTGTTTTTGGCACATGGTATCCGGGTGCTCTTGCGCTTGATATGATGGACTCCAAAAAGCTGTGTTTTTAGTGGTTTGCATGTTGCGTTGGTACCGAAGCGAATATTCGAAAAGCCAACTCAGACAAAGCCAACAGAGATCGAGTGACTATGGCCAATCCGTTTCAGTTCCTGCAACAGGTGCGCTCCGAGGCAAGCAAGGTCACATGGCCGACGCGGCGCGAAACGCTCATCACCACGGGGCTGGTGATCGTAATGGTGTTCATCGCCAGTCTTTTCTTCCTTGTGGTGGACTGGACGATCAAGGAAGCGCTGGGTCTGCTGCTCAACCTGGTAAAGTGATGTGCGCAGCCTTGCGACCAGATTTTCAAGTTCAGCAAATTCAGTTGGTTGAAGAATCATGATTGTTTGGAACCGAAGCTGAGCAGAGGCCCTGGGCACAGTGCTCAAGGTACAGGCGGCGGCGCTGTACCGAGGGGGGCCGGAAAGAAATACCGCTGCCGCGAATATCGTCAGGGGACTACATGAGCAAGCGCTGGTATATCGTGCATGCCTATTCGAATTTCGAAAAAAAGGTTGCTGAATCGATCAAGGATCGGGCCGAACTGCTGAACTTGCAGGATAAATTCGAAGAAGTGCTTGTTCCTACCGAGCATGTTGTAGAGGTTCGCCGTGGCCGCAAGGTCAATTCGGAGCGCAAGTTCTTTCCCGGCTACGTGCTGGTGAAATGCGACCTCACCGATGAAGTCTATCACCTCATCAAGAATACGGAGAAGGTAACCGGTTTTCTTGGTTCCGGAACCAAGCCGATGCCGATTTCGGACGCCGAGGCGGACAGGATCAAGGGGCAGGTGGCCGAGGGCGTAGAGCGGCCAAAGAGCTCCGTCAGTTACGAGGTTGGCGAGCGCGTTCGTGTAAACGAAGGTCCGTTTGCATCCTTCGAAGGGCTGATCGAGGAAGTCGACGATGCGCGTTCGCGCGTCAAGGTGGCTGTTTCGATCTTTGGCCGCGCGACGCCGGTCGAGCTGGAATACAGCCAGGTAGACAAGCTTTAGGCTGCAGATGCTGTTGCCGAATGGCCGGTAGCAGATTTCTGCTGGAATTGGATTGACGCGGGATGCAGGTTTGCCTATGTCCTGCGCTTCGTCCGGCGGATGATCGCAAGTGATCGGCTAGCCGGAATAGTCGTGGCGGGTTTGCCCTGTTCGCCAGAAAGGGAGTTCAGACCGGACCACGGACTTCAACTGCTGGTCGGGCAGATTGTGCCCGCCAGATCGTATGGAGAATGAAATGGCAAAGAAAATAACTGGTTATGTGAAGTTGCAGGTGCCTGCCGGCGCTGCAACGCCGGCTCCGCCGGTCGGTCCGGCCCTTGGTCAGCGTGGCATGTCAGCGCCTGATTTCTGCAAGGCCTTCAATGCCCGCACCGCGCAGATGGAAAAAGGCGCCCCGATCCCGGTGATCATCACCGCTTATCAGGATCGCTCCTTCACCTTCGAAATCCGCCAGCCTCCGGTGACCTACTTCCTGAAAAAGGCCGCCAATCTGAAGCTGGGCAAGAAGCCTGCCTCCGGCTCCAAGACACCGGGTCGGGCCACTGTGGCGAAAGTTCCACGGTCGAAGATCAAGGAAATCGCCGAGGCCAAGATGGCCGATCTCAACTGCCATACGGTCGATGCCGCCATGCAGATGGTCGAGGGTTCCGCCCGTTCGATGGGCATCGAAGTTGTGGAGGGCTAATCGATGGCACGCATAGGCAAGAGAATCACCAAGGCGCGTGAAGGTATCGATCGTCTGAAATTATATGGTATCGACGATGCTGTCGGACTGGTAAAGGATCGTTCTTCGAAGAAATTCGATGAGAGCGTTGAAATCGCGATGAACCTCGGCGTCGATCCGCGCCACGCCGACCAGATGGTTCGCGGCGTCGTCAATCTGCCGAACGGCACCGGCCGCGTCCTGCGCGTCGGCGTCTTCGCGCGCGGCGCCAAGGCCGATGAGGCCAAGGCGGCGG
>JAPOIA010000023.1 GCA_029979185.1 Alphaproteobacteria bacterium
GGAAATTGTTGGTCGAGTGCAGGTTGCGCGCGGCTTCTTCCCAGTTGCCCTGATAGACGAGATCGTTCCAGTCGGGGATCTGGTTGTTCACCGGGCAACCGTTGTGACAATAGGGAATGCCGCAATTCATGCACCGGGCGGCCTGGTCGCGAGTTGCGTCCTCGGACAGCGGGATCACGAATTCCTTGTAGTGGCGAATACGATCGGAGGCGGGCGCATACTTGCGGTCCTGCCGGTCGATTTCCAGAAAGCCTGTTACCTTGCCCATTGCTTATTCTCCCGCCACGGAAACAGGCGCTGCCTGTTCCTGGGCCATCATTTCGTTCAGCGCGCGGCGGTATTCCACCGGCATGACCTTGCGGAACTTGCCGATATACTGATCCCAGTTATCGAGAATATCCTTCGCCCGGTCCGAATTGGTGTAGCGCGCGTGGTTGGTTATCAGCTGATGCAGGCGTTCTGCGTCGAAGCGGGTCATGTCGGACATGACATCCACCTTGCCGTGTGAGGGAAGATCGCCGCCGGCATGCAGAAGACGCTGATTCAGCATTTCTTCTTCTTCCACCGGCTCCAGATCGACCATCGCCATGTTGCAGCGCTTTTCGAAGTTGCCTTCCTCGTCCAGCACATAAGCGATACCGCCGGACATGCCAGCTGCGAAGTTGCGGCCGGTCGGGCCGAGAACAACGACGATGCCGCCGGTCATGTATTCGCAGCCGTGATCGCCGGTACCCTCGACTACCGCGATTGCGCCGGAGTTGCGAACTGCGAAGCGTTCGCCGGCAACGCCGCGGAAATAGCATTCGCCACTGATTGCGCCATAGAGCACCGTGTTGCCGACGATGATCGATTCATGGGGAACGATCTGGCTGGTCTTTTTCTGCGGATAGACGATGACGCGTCCGCCGGAAATGCCCTTGCCGACATAGTCGTTGCATTCGCCTTCCAGTTCGAGCGTAACGCCCCGTGCGAGCCAGGCGCCGAAGCTTTGGCCGGCTGTGCCGGTCAGCTTGACGTGAATGGTATCCTCGGGAAGCCCCGCATGGCCGTAGCGCTTGGCCACTTCACCGGACAGCATGGCGCCGGTGGTGCGGTTGACGTTGCGGATTTCCTTCTCGATCCTGACCGGCGTTGCGTTATCCAGGGCTGGTTGGGCCTCGGCGATCAGTTCGCGGTCGAGCACGGCGCCGAGATTGTGGTCCTGCTCCATCGACTTGTAGGTGCCCACGTCTGCGGGAACATCCGGCTTGACGAACAGCTTGGTAAAGTCGACGCCCTTGGCCTTCCAATGCTCGATGGCCTTCGACTTGTCCAGCATCTGGGTCTGGCCGATCATCTCGTTAAATGAGCGGTAGCCAAGGCTGGCCATCAGTTCGCGTACTTCCTCGGCGACGAAGAAGAAGAAATTGATGACGTGTTCGGGCTGGCCGGTGAAGCGCTTGCGCAACACCGGGTCCTGCGTTGCGATACCTACCGGACAGGTGTTGAGATGGCACTTGCGCATCATCACGCAGCCTGCCGCGATCAGCGGAGCCGTGGAGAAGCCGAATTCGTCCGCGCCCAGCAGCGCGCCGACGACCACGTCGCGGCCGGTGCGGATGCCGCCATCGGTCTGGACCGTGATGCGCGAGCGCAGGTTGTTCAGCGTCAGCGTCTGGTGTGTTTCCGCCAGGCCGATTTCCCACGGCGAACCGGCGTGCTTGATGGAAGTCAGCGGCGAAGCGCCAGTGCCGCCTTCAAAGCCGGAAATCGTGACATGGTCGGCGCGGCCCTTGGACACGCCGGCGGCAACCGTGCCGACGCCGACTTCCGAAACCAGCTTGACCGACACATCCGCCTGCGGATTGACGTTCTTCAGATCGTAGATGAGCTGCGCCAGATCCTCGATGGAATAGATGTCATGGTGCGGCGGCGGCGAAATCAGGCCTACACCCGGGGTCGAATGACGGACCTTTGCGATCACGGCATCAACCTTGTGGCCAGGCAGCTGGCCGCCCTCGCCGGGCTTGGCGCCCTGCGCCATCTTGATCTGCATCATGTCGGAATTGACGAGGTATTCCGTCGTCACGCCGAAGCGGCCGGAAGCGACCTGCTTGATCGCCGAGCGCTTGGAATCGCCGTTCGCCATAGGCTTGAAACGATCGACTTCCTCGCCGCCTTCGCCGGTGTTCGACTTGCCGCCGATACGGTTCATCGCCAGCGCCAGGGTCGTATGGGCTTCGCGCGAAATCGAGCCATAGGACATGGCGCCGGTCGCGAAACGCTTGACGATTTCAGCTGCCGGTTCGACTTCCTCCAGCGGGACCGGCTGGCGGCCATCCTCAGAAGCGTCTTTGATGCGGAACAGGCCGCGGATCGTCAGGTAGCTTTCAGACTGTTCGTTCAGCAGCTTGGCATAGGCGCGGTACTTCTCCTGATTGTTGCCACGCACGGAGTGCTGGAGCAACGCGACCGAATCCGGCGACCAGGAATGTGCCTCGCCGCGGAAGCGGAAATTGTACTCGCCGCCAACGCCGAGCATCGTGCGATAGATCGGGGAATCGCCGAAGGCGTCCCGGTGGCGCATGAACGCTTCTTCGGCGACTTCATCCAGGCCAACGCCTTCGATCCGCGAGGCGGTGCCGGTGAAATACCTGTCGATGAACGGCTGGTTGAGACCGACCGCATCGAAGATCTGGGCGCCGCAATAGGACTGATAGGTCGAGATACCCATCTTCGACATCACCTTCAGCAGGCCCTTGTTGACGGCCTTGATGAAGCGGATGACGACTTCGTTCTTGTCGACTTCCTCAGGGAATTCGCCGGCCTGCCGCAGCTCTTCCAGGGTGCGGAAGGCGAGATAGGGGTTCACGGCCTCGGCGCCATAACCGGCGAGGCAGGCGAAGTGCTGCACTTCCCGGGCTTCCCCGGTTTCGACCACCAGGCCGACGGAGGTGCGCAGACCCTTGCGGATCAGGTGATGGTGGACTGCTGCGGTGGCCAGCAGCGCGGGAATGGCGACACGGTCGGGTCCGACCTGACGGTCCGACAGGATGATTATGTTATAGCCGCCGCCGACAGCTTCCTCGGCCCGCTGGCACAGGCGTTCAACCATGTCGGCCATGGCGCTGGCACCGCGCTCGACGGCATAGGTGATATCCAGCGTCTTCGTGTCAAAGGAATCTTCCAGATGACCGATGCAGCGGATCTTTTCCAGATCCTCATTGGTCAGGATCGGCTGGCGGACTTCCAGACGCTTCTTCCTCGCATTGCCTTCAAGGTCGAAAATGTTTGGCCGCGGCCCAATGAACGATACGAGACTCATCACCAGCTGTTCGCGGATCGGATCGATCGGCGGGTTGGTGACCTGTGCAAAGTTCTGCTTGAAGTAGTTGTAGAGCAGCTTCGACTTGTTGGAGAGCACGGCGATGGGCGTATCGGTGCCCATGGAGCCGGTTGCTTCTTCGCCGGTAATTGCCATCGGCGACAGCAGGATCGCGATGTCTTCCTGCGAGTAACCAAAGGCCTGCTGGCGATGCAGCAGTGAAACGGTGGTGCGCGAGGCGCGAGCCTCCACCGGCTCAAGGTCCTCCAGAACGATCTGCGAGCGGTCCAGCCATTCCTGATAGGGGTGCAGGGCAGCCAGTTCGCGCTTCACGTCCTCGTCGGAGATGATGGTGTGCTTTTCGAGGTCCAGCAGCAGCATCTTGCCGGGCTGCAGGCGCCACTTGCGCACAATCTTGCTCTCGGGCACCGGCAGCACACCTGACTCGGAACCCATGATGACCAAGTCATCGTCGGTGATGCAGTAACGCGAGGGACGCAGGCCGTTGCGGTCCAGCGTCGCGCCGATCTGACGCCCATCGGTGAAGGCCATGGCGGCGGGGCCGTCCCACGGTTCCATCAGGGCGGCATGATACTCGTAGAAGGCGCGGCGATCCTCGCTCATCAGCGGGTTGCCGGACCATGCTTCCGGGATCATCATCATTGCCGCATGGGCAAGCGAATATCCACCCTGCACCAGGAATTCCAGCGCATTGTCGAAGCAGGCCGTATCGGACTGGCCTTCATAGGAAATCGGCCAGAGCTTGCTGATGTCGGCGCCGAACTTGTCGGAGGCGCAGGTTGCCTGCCGAGCCGCCATCCAGTTGACGTTGCCGCGCAGTGTGTTGATTTCACCGTTATGCGCTACCATCCGGTAGGGATGTGCGAGCGACCATGCCGGGAAAGTATTCGTCGAGAAACGCTGGTGCACCAGCGCCATGGCAGTCTTGAGGGCCGGATCGCGCAAGTCCTTGAAATAGTCGCCGAGCTGGGTGGCCAGCAGCATGCCCTTGTAGATAAGCGTCCGCGAGGACAGCGACACCTGATAGAAGCCAAGGGTGCGCGGGTCGCCAAGGAGGGCGACCTTGCCGGAGATGTTCTTGCGGAGAATATACAGGCGGCGCTCGAAGTCATCCTGATCGGCCAGCTCCGGATTGCGGCCGATGAATAGCTGCATGTGCATCGGTTCGGTCGGGATGACCGAATAGCCCAGAATCGAGCTGTCGACCGGTACTTCGCGCCAGCCGAGCAGGGTCTGCCCCTCTTCAGCGATCACCTGCTCGGTGATTTCCTGAACGATCTTGCGGCCTTCGGCGTCCTTCGGCATGAAAATCGCAGCCACGCCGTAGTGGCCAGGCTCCGGCAATTCGAAGCCGAGCTTGCCGGTCTCACGCGCCAGGAATTCGTGCGGGATCTGAAGCAACATACCGCAGCCGTCGCCGGCCTTGGGATCGGCGCCGACAGCGCCGCGGTGGTCGATGTTAAGCAGGATTTCCAGCCCCATTTCGACGATTTCGTGGGACTTCTCATTGCTGAGGCGGGCAACGAAGCCGACGCCGCAAGAGTCATGCTCGTATTGCGGATCGTAGAGGCCCTGAGCGATTGGCAATGCTGGGTCGATGTGGCGGTTCATGAGTTCAAATCCGGAAAAATGGTTAATGTGCAAGGGGTTGGGAGTGCAGGCCGCGCAACAAATGTTGCGCGCGCCGTTTTCGGCGTTGCCGCCCGGCGCACGTGTCTGTCTTGCTACCCAAAGGATTTGGCCGCAGCACCGATCCTGTCCCCTACTGTTTGCTGTACCGCTTCCGTCCAGCGGGAGCGGTTTTGGTATTCCACAACCTGCCCGCTCGCAAAGTGCGCCGCGGCCATCACACAGTGGTTAGGCCGGTGGCATTGCAGTCCGGCACCACCGCACGCGGCGACTGACCGGCCAACTTTACGGGACCGAAGCGGAAAATTCCAATCGGAGTGCATGTCCATTAAATGGTCAGTAGCACTGTCCTATTAATCCAGCGCGAACATGCCAGATTTAGTCCGGACGCACAAGCGGGCAATTTGACGATTACCGCATGTCGAAACCAGTTTTTGCCCGTAATTTTCCTCATTTTTGTTTCGATTGTGCTGCCCGGCTCTGGCAGGACTGGCAAAATGGAACCGGGCGGCAATTTCCGCGGGCATAAATCCGGATTAAGGTTGTTTGGCGATTGGGGCGAATGGCGTATCGGCCTTTGTAATCGCTTGTAATATACGATTTGGGCAACGAAATATCCAAAAACGGTTCTGAAGAACTCTCCAGCGAGAGAAACATGAGATTTGCCAGCGACAATGCGTCGGGAATTTCCCAGCCGATCATGGAGGCGCTCGAAGCCGCTCATGCCGACTACGCCATGCCGTATGGCGCTGACGACTATACGAAAGCTGCGGCTGATGCGCTGGACGAGCTTTTCGAGCATGAATGCGCATCATTTTTCGTTCCGACCGGTACAGCGGCCAATGCGTTGGCCCTCGCCTCCATCTGCCAGCCATGGGGGGCAATTTTCGCCCATCACGACGCGCATGTGATGGACGATGAATGCGGCGCTCCGGAATTCTTCACCCTTGGGGCGAAATTGATCGGCATTGCCGGCAACAACGGCAAGATTGATCCGGCTGCCCTGCGTTCGACGCTGACCGATTATCCGCGCGGATTGGTAAAACAGGTTCAGCCGGCTGCCCTGACGCTGTCGCAAGCGACCGAAAGCGGGACGGTCTACAGCGTTAAAAAGCTGACCGAACTTACTGGCATTGCGCATGAGGCTGGGCTGCATGTGCATCTGGATGGAGCCCGTTTTGCGAATGCCCTTTTGAAGCTCAAGGCCTCCCCGGCGGAGATGAGCTGGAAGGCCGGCGTCGACGTGATGTCCTTCGGGGCGACCAAGAACGGCACGATGATGTGCGAAGCGGTTATTTTCTTCGATCCGGACCTGGCAAAGGATTTCCTGTACCGGCGCAAGCGCGGCGGGCACACCGTGTCGAAGGCCCGGTTTCTGGGAGCGCAGATGCTGGCATATCTCAACGGTGGGCACTGGCTGGAGCTGGCAGGTCATGCCAATGCAATGGCGGCGCGGTTGGCGCGCGGTCTGAAACAAGTAAAGGGCGTACGTTTGCCGTGGCCGACCGATGTCAATGAAGTCTTTGCCGTGCTGCCCGGGCGGATCGACAAGGCGCTGAGTGCTGCCGGGGCGCTCTATTACCATTGGCCCTCGGCAGCGCTCGATCCGGGTCAAAAGCTGAAAGGCGGAGAAGTCTTCGTCCGGCTGGTCACATCATTTGCAACGCGCCCGGAGGATGTCGACCGGTTTCTGGAGGTTGCGCAGCGCGCCCGTTAAAAGCCGGGGGTTGTCGCCCTGCCGCCCTCCGGTCGTATCCTTGCCGCATTTGTCGCTGAGTTTCCCGGTGCCAACAGGGAGCCAGACCAATGGCGCAAGGAAACTTTTCGGGCAATGCCGTTTCTCGATCCCGCTTTCGGGTTCGTTTCATCCGCAGGGCCGCCATTGCAGGCGTCGCCGGGGCAGCGATTGCTGCCGTATCCCTGCTGGCTGGGTTCAGCGCGCCAGCGCAGGCGCAGGTCTATTTTCGCGGCTGGAACGAACGCTTCGTTCTTTACAACGACTATCCGGAATTCGTCGGACGCCGGGAAGTTCGCGCCATACTCGCCGAGCAAGGCTACAGGCTGCGCGGGCGCTTGCGCCGCAATGGCCAGGTCTATGTCGCGGACGTGAGCGATCGCCGCGGGCAGTCGTTCCGCGTAATCGTTGATGCAATCGAGGGCGAGATCGTTCAGCGCTTCCGTAGCCGGCAACCGCCGCGCCCGCCAGGCTCGATCGGCAGGCGTTATTCGAATGTGGACAGGACCCGCGATCCGGCAGCCAATGGGTCGCAGGCGGAAGGCCCGCGCGATCTGACACCGCGGTTGCGCAATCGTTCGTCAAAGTCTGCAAATAAGCAAAGTCCGTCCGGCAAGAACCGGGTGACCCGTAAGCCTTCCCGCAAGTCTGACAAGGTGATTGCCCGCCGCCCGCTACCGCCTCTGGAGCCAGCGGAACCTGCGGCTCCACCGATTGTTCCGGACACGCCCGCGGCAGATGTAGAGCCTCCAGCCAGCTCTGGCGCCAGGCCGGAACGGAAGCAGGCCAATCTGCCGAACGATGCGCCGATCTTGCCGCCACCGGAAAGGCCTGCTCCGGTAATCGTGCCGAAAACTGAAATCGAAGCTGCCAAGCCGGCTGCAAAAAGCGAGGCGAAGTCCGGCGATGGATCAACGTCCGGCAAGACGGCCGCGCGGTCTGATGCGGTAAGCGATGGCGCGGTGAAGGGGCCGGCAGAGGATACCATTGAGAATGCGAAGAAGCCGCAGGACAGCCAGCCCAAAGTCCGTGTCGTGGGCCCGCCAATCGTGGCGCCTTCTACAGGGCCGGTGAGTGAAAAGGTAAAGGTCGCGCCGCTGGATAATCCTGGCAAACGCCGCGATATTGAAAAGCCTGTGGGCGTTGCTCCGCTGCAGTAATCAGAGTGGTTTCGACAGTATCATAGCAAAAGAGCGCGCCCTTAAGTGGCGCGCTCTTTTTGCGGGAACAGTCCGCTGGAGGCCGGACTGTTCCACTGCAGCATTTGTCTCTATGCGGCTGCTTTTACATCCACCACATTTCCGGTTTCCGGCTTGCCGATCGGGATCTGACGCGGGCGGGCAGCTTCCGGTACTTCGCGTACCAGATCGACGTGTAGCAGGCCGTTTTCGAGGGCCGCGCCGGTTACCTTGACATGGTCGGCAAGCTGGAAGCGCCGTTCGAAGGACCGTCCGGCAATGCCCTGATACAGGACCTCGCGCTCGGAATCTGCTTCCTTCTGGCTTTCCCTGGCGCCGCGAATGCTCAGCGTGTTCTGGTGCTGCTCGATTTTCAGGTCGCCTTCGCCAAAGCCTGCAACTGCGACGGTGATGCGATAGGCATCCTCGCCGGTGCGTTCGATGTTGTAGGGCGGGTAGGTGTTGCCGCCTTCGGGGCTGGTGGCCTGATCGAGCATCGAAAACAGGCGGTCGAAGCCGACGGTGGAACGATAAAGCGGCGACAGATCAAAATGACGCATAACACATCCTCCTATAGAAGCGACATGAGTTGGCTCTGGCATTCCGGCCCTATGCGTAGCGGTCGGGACGCCGATATGTACGTCCATGATTGGCCCGTACAGTGTTTAGGTGGGAAGAGCATCAGGCGAGCGCAAGGGGGTGAGGAGGCAAAAAAACACATATAAAGCAAAAATATTTTGTTAAATAATTATATAACCAAAGTTATATTGTATATAAGGGGCTGTTGTGGTAGTATGTGGTCACATCTCAACGCCAGTGTGCGGTGGCGCCTCTGCGCATTCTGGCAAGCACCCTGTGGAGCGCGCGGATCGGGTGATCGATTTCCGCCTTAGAGCCCTGCTTTCAGAATCGAGATCCGTCATGGCCGTGACACGAACGCAAATTGATCCGCCAAGGACGTCGCTTGGGCGAGTTGCCCTCGACCTTGCGGGGACGTCCGGCTCCACCCGGCGCAGCAATTTTCTTTACCGGATCAGCTGGCGATGCCTGAGCGCGGCGCTGGCCGCGGTCGCCGCCGGAGGTGTTTCAGGCAGTGTCAAGGTGGCCATCTTTGTGGCGGTTGCGGATATCATCGTGCGCCCGCTCCTGCGCCGCTGGCACCGCATTGCGTGGCGGCGCGGGACGGACTGGTCGAAGCTTAATCTCGATGGCGACGGGATTTGAGCTGCTCTACATGTCGCCTCTGCTTTCCAAAGCCCTCATTTCCGGTTAGGTCTTGGTCAATCGACAAGAGTGGTCCGGAGGATTGAGGATGACTGACGCAGCAACGCAGACCAGCCGCCCGAAAGTGTGGCTCGACATGGACCAGAAGGCGCTGGACGCCGCCTATAACCAGGCTGTGTGGGCGCCCAACCAAGACTCTGTTCATGCCCGCCGGGCGGCGCTGGCCAGCGAGTGTTTCGAGCGGCGCAAGCCGCAACGCTTCCAATATGGCGAGAGCGATCTGGAAGGGTTCGATTTCTATCCCGGCAGCGACGGCGTTGCGTCGGTGCGTATTTTCATTCACGGCGGTTCCTGGCGCAACGGCACTTCGCAGACTGTCGCGCATCTTGCCGACACGTTTTGCGCTGCGGGGGCGCATTTCATTTCGATGGACTTCATCCAGATCGATGCTGCCGGCGGCAATCTGCTGACCATGGTGCAGCAGGTGCGTTCTGGCGTAGCGTGGATCTACCGCAACGCCGAGAAGATGAAGATCGACCGCAACCGCTTCTTCGTTTCCGGGCACTCCTCCGGCGGACATCTTTGCGGCTGCGTTTCGGTGACTGACTGGGCGAAAGACTACGATCTTCCGGCCGACATCCTGAGCGGCTCTGTGCTGATGTCGGGCATGTACGAACTTGAACCGGTGTCGCTGTCGGCGCGCCGCGAGTTCGTCAATTTCACGCCGGAAACGATCGAGCAGGCAAGTTCGATCCGGCATCTGCTGCATCTTCATTGTCCCGTGGTTGTCGGCTACGGGCTGGATGAATCGCCTGAGTTCCAGCGCCAGTCGCGCGAGATGTACGAGGCGCTGGTTAAGGCGGGCAAGCAGGCGGAACTGATAGCGCTGGATGGCACCAATCATTTTGAAATGCTGGAATCGTTTCACAATCCGCACAGCTTCCTGGGCCGCGCGGCGCTGGCACAGATGGGCCTTTGAAGGCCGTCGCGCACCTTTCCGGATCGGGGAATGTGATCCTTTATGGAAGTGATCCTGACGCCGGATAACCCGGTTCCACCGGACGCCAATGTCTCGTCGATCCGCGCCGTCGACGGGATGGCCCTGCGCGTCGTGCGCTGGCATCCGCCAGGCCTGTCCAAGGGTACGGTCGTCATCTGTCAGGGCCGTGCGGAATTTGTCGAAAAATATTTCGAGACGTCAACCGATCTCCTGCAGCGGGGATTGACGGTGGTTGCCTTCGACTGGCGCGGGCAGGGGCTGTCAGGCCGCGAACTCGATAACTCGCGCAAGGGACATATCGACGATTTCTCGCTCTACGAGCGGGATCTCGATTGCATTCTCGAACAGGTGCTGAAGCCTTTCTGCCCGCAACCGTGGTTCGGGCTGGCGCATTCCATGGGCGCGGCGGTGGTGCTGCGGCAGTCGCGTTTCGGGCGATCGCCATTCGAGCGGCTGGTCCTGACTGCCCCGTTGATTGATATCCATGGGCTACGGTTTCCAGGCCTGGCACGCCTCACGGCGAAACTGCTGGATCTCGCCGGACTTGGATCGGCGTTCATCCCCGGTGGCGGTGAAACGGCGCTGCTGACCAGGCCTTTTCAGGACAACCGCCTGACGTTCGATCCGCAGCGCTACGAACGCAACAACAATATCGTTGCCGCCGCATCGCATGTCGCTATCGGCGATCCGACAATCGGCTGGGTCGATGCCGCGTTTGCACAGATCGAGGAATTTGCCGACGCGGAATATCCCCGCCGTATCCTGACGCCGGCGCTGGTGTTTGCCGCGGCAAACGATACCGTGGTCGATGGCGCTGCGCTGGAGCGCTTCGCGACGCGCCTCAAGGCCGGCCGTCTCGTGACGCTGGCGCGGGCGCGGCATGAAATCCTGGCAGAATGCGACGATGTGCGCGAGCAGTTCTGGGCGGCTTTCGATGCGTTTATTCCCGGTACGCGCGACGAGTAGGATGCTTTGGTCGCGGCGCAGCAGACGATAGAAGCGGCACGGCGCAAGTAAGCAATTCAGAAAAGTTTGATGTCCGGCTTTGTGAGCATCAGCCAGAATATGGCGATGACGGCTGTGAATGCCGGAATGCCACATGCGAACCAGATGCGAAACAGTTGCGAATAACGCTCCGGCAATACAGTGCCCGCCTGCGCGGCATCGGCCGCCAGATCGCGTAAGCGAATTTGTATCCAGACCACGGGAAGCCAGAACAGGCCGGTCAGGACATAGAGCCCGAGCGACAGAACGATCCAGCCCTCGGTCCATTACCAGCCGGTGCGGCTCACCAGCCACAGGCCGGATATCGGCTGGGCGACAACCGCCGTTGCGGTGAAGACGGTAACGGCAATGACAACCGTGGAGGCCGTGTGGGCAATCAGTTCCGGCTTGCCGGTGCGATGCGCCATGAGCATGAAAAAGGCTATGCCGGCCCCCGTGCCAAGGAGGACCGTTGCTCCGATGACGTGGATCAGTTTCAGGATATCCGTCAGGTCCGGTAGCATCTCGATCCCGTTACTGTCATTGCGTTTCCGTCATGCGTTTCCGTCACGGCGTTTCCATCCGGTCTATCTGTCCTGCGTCAGCGCGAGGGCTGTCAGTGCAAGCATCATCGCCGGGATGGCTTTGACAAGCGGACCAAGCGGATCAAGCCACAGATGCGGCGTGAAGAGCGTCCCGCCCGCCAGATATGCGCAGGTCACGGCGATCATTCCGAGGGCTGCTGCGCCGGTCCATCTGCGGACCAGTATTGCTGCTCCCATTGCAATGTCGATGACCGCGCCACCATAGACCACAGCATTGGCGAGGGGCCCATCTGCGCCCACAGATGTCAGGACCTGTTTCGCATCAGCGGGATTTGCCAGTGTGATGATGCCGGTGATTATCCAGAAGGCCGACAGGGTCGCCAGGATCAGGGGCTTGACGAGGAACAGCCGGGCGAACCAGCGTTCCTGTACGGTGGCGGGCATGGCGGCCAGTGTTGCTGCGAGTCCGTCGAGGGACGATCCGGTTGCCTGTCGCCACGGCGCCGGGTCGCCTTCGACGCCGGCGCTGATTTCCTCGATGGCGGTTGTGCGCAAGGGCGAACGCCAGCCGAGCCGATCAGACCGTAGACGCCGAGAACGAGGACCTTCATTTCGGACGTCCGCCTGTCCGGCAAACTGCTCCCAGCGCTCTAGCACGCGATGTATGGGACAGAATTTTCACGGTGTCGCCACCTTGCTGATCCAGTCGAGATAGGGTTGGTCGCCGCCGGCTATGTCGATGCGGATGATTTCGGGGGTCTCGTAGTCGTGGACCTTGCGGATGGCTTCGCGCAGAGCCGGGAAGTTTTCCGTCTTGGTCTTGATATGCAGTGCGTATTCCTCGTCCTGCTCGATGGTGTCCTTCCAGATGTAGTGGCTCTCGACGGGCAGGATCTGCACGCAGGCAGCAAGCCTGTTCGTCAGCAGGACTGCTGCCAGCGCGCGAGCGCTTTCCTTGTTACCGGTTGTCGTAATCACTAGGGAATATGACGCTGACACCGTGATCAGGCTCTCATTCGTCAGAGTTCGATCCAGCCGGACAATTCCCGCTTCGCAACAGCGGCAATTACGTCCATGCCGCTGCTACTATCGTTGAGGCAGGGTACGAAAGTAAAGTTCTGACCGCCTGCATTGAGGAAATTGTCGCGGTTTTCGACACCGATTTCCTCGATCGTTTCCAGACAGTCGGCGGTGAAGCCGGGCGTTATCACCGCAACGCTTTTCAGCCCGTTCTGCGCCAATTTCTTCAGTGTTTCGTCGGTATAGGGCTTGATCCATTCGGCCGGGCCGAAGCGCGATTGGAACGTCATGATCAGTTGCTGTTCGCCGACCCCCAGCCGCTCGCGCAACAGGCGGGTCGTCATGGCGCAGTGACAGTAATAGGGGTCGCCCTTGTCGAAATAATCCTGCGGAATGCCGTGGAAAGAGGCGAGGATAACCTCCGGCTGGAACGTCAGGTCCGCCATGTGCTGCTGGAGGGATGTGGCCAGGGCTTCTATATAGACCGGGTCGGAATACCATGGCGGGGCAACGCGCAGGCTGGGCTGCCAACGCATCTGTTTCAGCGCGTCGAAAGTCTCGTCGCAGACGGTGGCCGTGGTCGCGGCGGCATATTGCGGATAAAGTGGGACGAGGAGGATACGCTCGCAGCCCTGCGCCTGCAGGTGGTCTATGCGCTCTTTGATGGACGGCTTGCCGTAGCGCATGGCCCAGTCCACCGTGATGTTTTCGCTGTTCCCCAGCATTTGCGCCAGCTTTTCAGCTTGCGCTCTGGTAGTCGTTTTCAATGGCCCTTCGTTGCGCTCGCGGTTCCAGATGGCGTCGTATTCCTTGCCCTTTTTGCCGGGGCGAAACGTCAGGATGATACCGTTGAGCACAGGCCACCAGATCAGCCGCGAGGTTTCGATCACCCGCCGGTCAGAGAGAAACTCCCTCAGGTAGCGGCGCATGGACCAGTAATCGGTGGCCTCCGGGGTGCCGAGATTGACCAGCAACACCCCGATCCGGCCGTGCTTCACCGGCGGGTGGTTGGCAGGTTTGTGGCTGGCGCTGTTGGTGTCTGGCATGGTCATGATCTGGCTCTTGTCAGGACAGTCTGAGAGTAAATGGCGGGCTGCGGTGGATTTGGGCGGGGAATCGCTGTGTCCACATTCGCGAGCGATAGCATATATGACAGAGCCGTGCCGCTTTCAGGGCCCGCCAAGGTTACGGCAAATTAACTCGCTCGATGGTGCAGCGCAGTATAGACTTCAAGCCGGTGCACTTGGCAGCCGGGGGTGGCAGTGGCGATTAGGGCTTGGTTGAACGAGCGGCTTGAGCGAGCAGGCGCTGTCGATGCCCGCGAGCGCGCCGCTGTCGTCTGGTCGTTCGCCTATTTCTTCTTTCTTCTGGCGGGCTATTTCATCCTGCGCCCGGTGCGCGATGAAATGGGTGTTGCCGCTGGCCGGGACGTGCTGCAGCTTTTGTTTACCGCGACTTTCGTGGTGATGCTGGTTGCTGCGCCGTTCTACGCCTGGGTCTGGAAACGCTTGCCGCGCAACCGTTTCGTTCCGCTGGTCTACCATTTTTTCGTGGTGAACCTCGCCCTGTTCTGGCTGTTGCTGTACCTGGACGTATCGCGCGTGTGGGTAGCCCGGTTCTTCTTCGTCTGGGTCAGCGTATTCAATCTTTTCGCCGTTTCGGTTTTCTGGTCGTTCATGGCCGATATCTATCGCACCGATCAGGGCAAGCGGCTATACGGGATGATCGCCGCAGGCGGTACAGCGGGGACGTTGCTCGGGTCGTCTGTCACGGTAACGTTGAGTGTGACGATTGGCGTGCTCAACCTGTTGTTGGTCGCAGCGGTCCTGCTGGAGCTGGCGGTCTATTGCTCCAAGCGGCTGGAACATGCTGCCAGCGGTTTCAAGCTTTCCGGGGATGAGGACGCGCCCGGGGAACAGGCCGGGAGCAAGGATGGCGGCATGCTTGCCGGCTTCCGGCTGATCCTGGCTTCGCCCTATCTGACGGGCATTGCCATCTGGGTGGCGCTGTTATCGCTGGCGGGGACCTTCCTGTATTTCATCCAGCGCGACGTCGTCGCGGCCGCTTCCGCCAGTCCCGCGGTGCGGACGCAGATTTTCGCAGCGATGGATTTGTCTGCCAATCTGCTCACCCTGTTGCTGCAGGCATTCCTGACCGGTAAATTCATCGAGCGGCTAGGCACGGGCGTAGCCGCCGCAGTTTTGCCATTGATGTTCGCCATTGGATTCGCCGTTCTAGCGGTCTCTCCCGTTCTGGGGGTTCTAGTGGTTTTCCAGGTCTTGCAGCGAACAGCCAACTTTGCCTTTTCCAATCCGGCGCGGGAGATATTCTTCACCGCCGTCGACAGGGAAGAAAAATACAAGGCCAAGAATGTCATCGACACGGCTGTTTTTCGCGGCGGCGATGTCGGCTGGGCCTGGGCGTTTGCCGGGTTGCGGTCGATGGGATTGAGTGCGGGTTCGATTGCGCTGGTCGCGGTGCCTGTCGCGCTCGGCTGGGCCGCCCTATCTTTCTGGCTGGGCCGCGAGCAGGAGCGCCGCGCTGCAACCGCCAATTCCCAGGTTTCTGTCACATCCAATGGAGGCACTTGATGACTGACGCAAATTCAGGACTTAACCGCCGGGACGCGCTCGCGCTGGGGCTTGGCGCCGCCGGTGCTACCGGTCTTGCTGCAACGGCTGCAACTTTCGGTTTCGACATGCAGGCGCTGGCGCAGGCATCGAAGGAACTGCAGAAGCGGCCGATCCCCCACTCGGGAGAAATGCTGCCGGTTGTCGGTATCGGTACGGCACGCATCTACGATTTTCCGTTGACCGACTCCGTGCGGCTTGCCGAACGGGCGCAGGTCATCAAGCTTATGGTACAGAACGGCGCATCGCTGATCGATACCGCGCCGTCCTATGGCGAGGCGGAAATCGTGCTGGGCAAGCTGTTCGAGCTTACCAAGCTGCGCGACAAGATCTTTCTTGCCACCAAGGTCAGCGTCGACGACCGCGACGAGCAGATGAAATCGATGCGGGAGTCACTGAAAGACATGGGCGTCAAGCAGGTGCAGCTGATGCAGCTGCACAATCCGAAGAAGCCCGAGCAGGATATCGATTCCATTCGCGCCTTTCAGAAGGAGGGCCTGTGCAAATATATTGGCATCTCCTCGTCCTTCGACCGGGACTACAAGTCTGTAGAGGCGGTGCTGAAGCGCGAAAAGCCGGATTTTTTCCAGATCGATTATTCGATGGTCGATCGCAATGCGGAAGAACGCCTGATCCCTGCCGCCCGCGATGTCGGCGCGGCTGTGTTGACCAACCTTCCGTTCCGCCGCGGCAAGGTTTTTGCGCAGGTCAAGGGCAAGACCCTGCCGGATTGGGCAACAAAGGAGCTGGGCGTGACGAGCTGGGCACAGTTCGCGCTGAAATGGCTGCTCGGCAACCCCGGCGTCACGGCGGTCATTCCCGGTACTGACAAGCCTAAATATCTCATCGACAACATTCGCGCCGGCAAGGGCCCGATGCCGGATGCAGCGATGCGCAAGAAGATGGTCGAAGTGTTCGACGCCTAGGGGCCTGCATCCCAGCCAAACCGGAAACGCGCCTGACCGGGGCGCGTTTCATTTTGTATCACCGGAATGCGTGGAAGTGATGCACCGGGCCGTGGCCCCGGTCCGGTATGCCTACGTTCAGCTTGCCGGAATTTTCCAGCGCTGCCGTCAGGTAGGATTTTGCGGCCGATACCGCGTCGCCAAGATCATGGTCTTTCGCAAGATGGGTGGCGATGGCCGATGACAGGGTACAGCCGGTGCCATGGGTGTTGGTGGTGTCGACACGCGCGGCAGAAAAGGTGCGCATGGTCTCGCCGTCGAAAAGATAGTCGTCGGCGGTCGCACCACCGGAATGGCCGCCCTTCACCAGGACAGCCTTGCAACCCTTGTCCGTCATCGCCCGCGCAAGGGTCTCCATATCCGTATCCTGAGCCAGTCCGGTAAGCCTTGCCGCTTCGGGCAGATTGGGCGTGACGATAATCGCGAGCGGCAACAGGCGTGCAATCATGGCGTCGACCACATCCGGAGCGCCGAGGGAATCGCCGCTTGTTGCAACCAGAACCGGGTCGAGCACGATATTTTTCGCGCCGTGCGCAGTCAGGCGGTCGGCGACCGCTTCGACAATTTCTCCATTGGCAAGCATGCCTATCTTTACCGCATGTACCTCGATGTCGGAAAAGATCGTGTCGATCTGCTGGGCGATAAAGGAAGCAGGCGGGATGTGCACTCCCGTCACGCCCTGCGTGTTCTGCGCGGTCAGCGCGGTGATCGCCGCCATGCCATAGCCGCCGAGGGCGGAGATGGTTTTCAGGTCGGCCTGAATACCGGCGCCGCCGGACGGATCGGACCCTGCAATGGATAGAATATTCGGGATCATGTCTGTACTCCAGGCCGCATGCGCTTGCTGCGCTTGCGTATGCGATTGATTGGCCATGCTATCAGTTTCCATAAACCGAAGCCTGACAAAAAGCCGAGCAGGGCGACTACCAGCCCTTCATAGGTTACCGGCACCGCCGGTTCAAAATTGCTGTAGGCGCGTCTGGCAATGTAGGGATCGAAGCGTCTGGTCATGACGGCAATCCGGTCGAAGGGACCAGCGGATCGGGGCTGGCCGACAGTTTGTCGATCCCCTGCGTGCGAGTCAGGGCGCTGCTACCTGCATCGCGGTCGAAGGTATCGACGATGCGCTGCAATTCGTCGATCGCTCCGCCCAGCCGCTGGCGGTATTGCTGTGCAAATTCCGGCAATTGCGAGGTCAGCACGGCCGCAAACAGAGCGAAGAGCAACCCGAGTTGCCGCACTATGAACATGGCGTTGTCCTTTCCCCCGCGGTTGCAATCCGTTTGACAATCGGGCGTCAGGCCGAAAATGCCACCCTGCCGGAATGGTTCCTGACAAGGCAATCCTTAGATTCACCCAGACTTTGGCACGCAACTGTGACGTTTTCCCGATGCAGAATCCTGGCGGAGGAACGGACTATACCGGCAGGGTGAGCAGGCCCGCCTCGCCATTCTCCGCTCCAAACAGCAGCTGTTTGCCGTCCTTGTCCCAGGCGAGAGCCGATATTGCGGGGCGGATGCGGCCGCCCTTGCCGTCACCATCGCGCTGGCGCACCAGCAGTTCGGCGCCGTCGTTGATCCGGCACAAGAGGATCCAGCCGTCATCATAGCCCATGGCGATGACCGGGGAATTCGGATGGAATGCGACACGGGTGACCTTCGGTGTGCGCACGCCGCATTCGCGCGGCGCCTGTCCCATCGGCCCGTCCTTGGACTGGAACGGCCAGACCACGCAGGCGTCGGCGCCGGAGGTGGCCAGCCACTGGCCGTCGTTCGACCAGGAGAAGGAGCGCGTCTTGGTCGGATAGCCGGTCATCCGCATGTCCTTCTTGTCGGACACGCGCCAGCCGTGGAGTGCGTTTTCCTGCATCGAGGTGACGACGAAGGCGCCGTCCTTCGAGATCGTCACGTCAAGATGCGAACCGGCCCATGTCAGCGTGTCGGGTGCGCCAGCGATATTGGGAAACCACAAGGAAACGCCATTGTAGTGCGCCAGAGCGAGGCGATAGCCTTTCGGCATGAAGGCAAGGCCGCGCACGCTGCTGGCCGCTTCGAATGACTTGACCGCACCCTTGGGATCGCGGGCGCGCACGGTTTTCGATACCGACCAGGCTGTGGAGCCGTCATCGCGCAGGGTGACCGCATCGATCCACTTGCCGTTCTCATTGCCCAGTTCGTTGACCGAACCGTCCGGCAGGGTTTCGACGATGCGCCCGTCGTCGCCGCCGGTGATCATGCGCCTGTGATCACTGGCAGCCACGAGAATGGTTGCATCGTCATGAGCCTTGACACGCTTGTCCTGATTGCAGAACAGGATTTCCCCCTCGGCCAGCGCCAGAACGGGTTCGCCGCCCAGAAAATCGGCGGCGATCACATGGTCGCCAGCCTCGACAGGCGCGAGATGGCTGGTAACGGACTTGTCGTATTCGAGTTCTTCCATATTCATCCGGCAGGTACTTTCTTTCGGTCGGGCAGCGCATGGTGCTGCTGCGTCCGGCTACAGGTCGTCCTCGCTGAGCGGTTCGCCGGGCGGCGAGAAGGCATAGTGCGTAACGATCAGTTCGGCATCGGAATCACCGAGAACGCGGAGAAAATCCGCCGGCCACGATGTTGCAAAGCGCTGGCCGGCGCCATCGTACATCAGGCCGATCTCGAGCGTGAACCGGCGGGCGAAAGGGCCTCCGTTGAAAGGCGATTTTTCTGCCAGCATCATCCGCTCAAGCCGCGAGTAGATGCGCGCCGCAAGATCGGATGCAGTCATGTCCGTATCGGGCGGACAGACGTCATACCAGAAGGTCAGCGTACCGCGGCCTGCCTCTTCGACCTTGATCGGCGCGTCCGGCAGTTCGGGCGGCGGATCACTCCAGCCGCGCAGATCAACCCGCAGGACAGCGCCGATGACAATCGCTTCGGCCATGCCCTAGTGCGTTTTCGCTGGCTGTTCTTCGACGGCGCAGGCCATGAAACCGTTGCGCAGTGCTTCCTCGTTCAGTTCGCGGCCGATGAATACGATCTTCGACTTGCGCTTTTCGTCGGGACGCCATTCGCGCTGCAGGTCGCCGTCCAGGATCATGTGCACGCCTTGGAAGACAAAACGCTTCGGCTCGTCCTTGAACGCCAAAATTCCCTTCGAGCGCAGGATGTTCGGCCCGTCGCGCTGGGTGATCAGGTTGATCCAAGGCATGAAGCGGTGGGGGTCGACGTCGCCGTCGATTTCAAAAGCGACCGACTGCATTTCCTCGTCGTGATAGACCTTCAGGCCCTTGCCGTGATCGTGGTCGTGATGGTGCCCGTGGTCATGCTTGTGGCCGTGATCATGGTGGCCGTGATCATGCCCGTGGTGGTGGTGCCCGTGATCGTGATGATCGTGGTCATGCTCGTCAGCTTCCAGGAAGGCCGGCTCGATTTCCAGAATACGGTCGAGATCGAATGCGTTGCGGCCGAGAACGTCGCTGAGCGGGACGGCGCAGCGCTGGGTCTTGTGTAGCTTGGCATAGGGATTGATGGCGCGAATGCGGCCCTCGACCTCTTCAAGTTCTTCCGATGAAACCAGGTCGGTCTTATTCAACAGGATGACGTCGGCGAAAGCGATCTGGTTCTTCGCTTCGGGGGCATCCTTGAGCCGGTCGGACAGCCACTTGGCATCGGCGACGGTCACGACCGCATCGAGACGCGCCTGGTCCTGCACTTCCTGGTCGACGAAGAAGGTCTGGGCTACCGGGGCGGGGTCGGCGAGACCGGTTGTTTCGACGATGATGGCGTCGAACTTGCCCTTGCGCTTCATCAGGCCTTCCATGATGCGGATGAGATCGCCGCGCACGGTGCAGCAGATGCAGCCATTGTTCATTTCGAAGACTTCCTCGTCGGCGCCGACCACGAGGTCATTGTCGATGCCAATCTCGCCGAATTCATTGACGATGACCGCGAATTTATGGCCATGGTCCTCGGACAGGATACGGTTCAGCAAAGTGGTCTTGCCCGCGCCCAGATAGCCGGTGAGTACGGTTACGGGGATTTTGTCGGACATATGGGTTCTCCTCATGAACGCAGACCGCAGACAATACAGGGGTGCAAAGGCGGCTTTTGTCGTTATTCCGTCAGGGATGTGAGGCCGCTGCGCTTTCAGGTCAAGCCCCGTGTGGGAAGTTGGGGAAATTTGCGCGCAAATAGTCGTTGCGCGACCTTTGAAAGATGTGCCGGGCGTGTTTGAACAGGCAACTCCACAAAGAAAGTTGCCTCTCCCAGATGCTGAAAATACATTATGTTATTACATAACGTATTTTCAGGCCTGCATGTTCGGCTAGACTTTCCTCTGATAC
>JAPOIA010000240.1 GCA_029979185.1 Alphaproteobacteria bacterium
GTCCTTGCCCTCGAGAATGACCTTTCCTCGGCTGATGGGCTGCTGGCCGGTGATGGCGCGCATCAGCGACGTCTTTCCGACGCCGTTGCGGCCCAGTACGCAGGCTACCTTGCCAGGCTGCGCCGTCATGGTCACCGAGCGCAGAACCGTTGCCGCCCCATAGGCCAGGTCGATCTTGTCCACTTCGAGCATATGCGTTTCCGTTTGCTTTCCTGTCGTGTATGTCTGTCCTGCAAGCGGCCTAGCGACCGAGGTATACTTCAATGACTCGCTGGTCGCCGGCCACGGCATCGAGAGGGCCTTCCGCCAGCACCGAACCTTCGTGCAGACAGGTCACCTTGCAGTTGAGGGCGCGCACAAAGTCCATGTCATGTTCGACAACGACGACAGCGTGATTCCTGGCGATCGAGCGCAGCAGGTCCGCCGTCTGCACTGTTTCGGCATCGGTCATGCCTGCCACCGGTTCATCGACCAGTAGCACCGCCGGGTCCTGCGCTAGCAGCATGCCGATTTCCAGCCATTGCTTTTGACCGTGTGAGATTTCGCCGGCCATCCGGTTGCGATGTTCCAGCAGTCCGGTGGTCGTCAGGATCTCATCGATTTTTTCCGCCGGCACATTGTTGCGCCAGCCATAGAGGCAGGCGAAGGGTCCGCGCGGTCCTTTCAATGCCAGCAGGATGTTGTCGGCGACAGTGTGGCTTTCGAAAACGGTAGGCTTCTGAAACTTCCGGCCGATGCCAAGATTGGCGATAGCTGTTTCATCTAGTTGCGTGAGGTCGTGACGGCCATGGTCGAACAGGACTTCTCCTTCGTCGGGGCGGGTCTTACCAGTGATGATGTCCATCATGGTCGTCTTGCCAGCGCCGTTTGGACCGATGATGGCGCGCATTTCTCCCGGCTCGAGATAGAGTGACAGGTTACGGATAGCCTTGAAGCCATCAAAGCTGACGCTGACACCGTCGAGATACAGAACAGCCTGGGTCACGGCCGGCCGCTCGCCGCTGAGGAAGTTGTTCACTTCCTCGTCGTCGGCCTTCGTCTGCGGAATGTCCTGCTGAATCGTTTCCATCGTTTACTCCGCCGGTTGCAGGGCTGCGGGCTGGCTGGACCCCGGCTTTCGCAACTTCGCCGACATACTGCCGAACAGGCCGAGGATTCCCTTCGGCATTACGAGGGTAACGAGAATGAACAGTCCGCCGAGCAGGAACAGCCAGTAGGCTGCCAGAGCGCCAGTGGTGAAGAAGGTCTTCATGAAGTTTACCGCGAATGCGCCGAGGGCGGCGCCGACAAGAGTGCCACGACCGCCAACTGCTACCCAGACGACCGCTTCAATGGAATTGGCGGGCGCAAATTCGGACGGGTTGATAATGCCGACCTGCGGAACGTATAGCGCGCCGGCAAGGCCTGCCATCATGGCGGAGACGGTGAAGACGAACAGCTTGTAGTGCTCCGTGCGATAGCCAAGGAAGCGGGCGCGCGCTTCGGCATCACGCACAGCTACAAGGACCTTGCCGTAGGATGTGTGCACGATCCAGCGGCTGATCAGATAGACCGCGATCAGCAGGATAGCGGACAGGAAGAACAGGGTGGCGCGCGTTCCGTCCGCCTGGATGTTGAAGCCGAGAATATCCTTGAAGTCGGTGAGACCGTTGTTGCCGCCAAAGCCCATATCGTTGCGGAAGAAGGCCAGCAACAGCGCATAAGTCAGCGCCTGGGTGATAATGGACAGGTATACGCCGGTAACCCGCGACCGGAATGCCAGCCAGCCGAATACGAAGGCCAGCAATCCCGGCACGGCGACCATCATGAGCAGGGAGAAGGGGAACATGTCGAAGCCGTACCAGAACCAGGGCAGTTCCTTCCAGTTCAGGAAGACCATGAAGTCAGGCAGTACGGGATTGCCATAGACGCCGCGCGTACCGATCTGCCGCATCAGATACATGCCCATTGCATAGCCACCGAGAGCGAAGAAGGCCCCGTGTCCCAGCGAGAGAATACCGCAATAACCCCAGACCAGGTCGAGCGCCACGGCCAGCGTTGCATAGCACAGGTATTTGCCGAGCAGCGCCAGCACATAGGTCGGGACATGCAGGGGAGAACTCTCCGGCAGTAGCAGGTTCGACAGGGGCGCCAGCACGGCCATCAGTCCTACGATGGTCAGGAAGACGATGCCTGCCTTGTCGTGCCGGGAAATGAGATACTTCGTAATCATGCTTCCACCGCCCGGCCGCGAAGTGCGAACAGTCCGCGAGGCCGTTTTTGAATGAACAGGATAAGCAGCACCAGGATCAGGATCTTGGCGAGCACGGCTCCCGCGAAAGGTTCAAGGAACTTGTTTGCAATACCCAGTGTCATGGCCGACACCAGCGTTCCCCAGAGATTTCCGACGCCGCCGAACACAACGACCATGAAGCTGTCGATGATGTAATTCTGACCAAGGTTTGGCGAGACGTTGTCGATCTGCGACAGGGCAACGCCCGCCAGGCCTGCAAGTCCCGAGCCCAGACCGAACGTCATGGCGTCGATCCACGGCGTGCGGATGCCCATGGCAGCGGCCATTCTGCGGTTCTGCGTGACGGCACGCATATAAAGGCCAAGGCGCGTGAAGCGGATGGACAACAGCAGCGCGAAGAAGAGGAGCAGGGTGAAGACGATGATCCACAAACGTCCGTATGTTATTGACAGGCCCATGAAGTCGAATGCGCCGGACATGTAGGAAGGAGCGGAGACCTCCTGGTTGGTCGGGCCGAACATGGTGCGGATTGCCTGCTGCAGTATCAGGCTCACACCCCATGTCGCCAGCAGGGTTTCCAGAGGCCGGCCGTACAGGAAGCGGATAATGCCGCGCTCTATGGCTACACCCACAAGGGCCGTCACCAAAAATGCCAGCGGCAGGGCCACGGGCAGCGACCAGTCCAGCATACCCGGCGCCAATGCGCGGAAACCTTCCTGCACCAAGAAGGTCGTATAGGCGCCAAGCATTACCATCTCGCCGTGCGCCATATTGATGACGCCCATGACGCCGAAGGTGATCGCAAGGCCAATGGCTGCGAGAAGCAAAACGGAACCGAGCGACAGACCGTACCAGACGTTCTGCGCGTGGGCGAGCAGCGCAAGGCGCTCCTCGATGGATTTGATTGCCGTAGCTGCCTGTTCCTTTGAGCGTGCGTCAGCGCTTGCAGGCAGGCTGCGCAGGGCTGCTATTGCTGCCTGATCGCCGCGACCGCCCAGAGTGCGTATGGCTTTCGAGCGCTCGTCTGGCGTGGATTGTTCCCGCGATACGATGATGGCTGCGCGGGCCTGTTCGAACTTGCTGCGAACTGCGTCATCGCGTTCCAGCTTGATGGCGGCATCAATGTTGGCGAGCGCGTCGGCGCTTTTCGACTTGAAGATCGTTTCAGCAGCCGCGATGCGAGTCTTCGGGTCTGGCGCCCGCAGGCTCAGCGTTCCCAGCGCCTGATTGATCTGGACGCGCAGCCGGTTGTTGATGCGAACCCGCTCGAGCTTTTCCGGAACCTGTGCAACGGTTTTGCCCGTCGCCGCGTCGAACCACTTGTCGCCGGTCGAGCGATAATAGACCTTCTTGGTGGCAGGATCGAAGCGCAGGCGGTTGTTCAGCAGCGCACTGAGAAGCGGCTGGGCTTGCGGCGCGCCGGATTCGGCGATTGAAGTTACTGCTTGGCGGGTCTGGGAGAGGCTTTCGCGCGAAAAGCGTTCGAGAGCGGCGGATATGTCCACGTCCGGGGCTTGTGCGCGTGTCGTTGCCGTGGACAGGGTAAGTCCCGTTGCCAAAAGCATGGTCAGCACCAGGCTCTTGACTATCCGGCTAATGGTTGTCCGGGGTATGGCTGGCGCTGCGGTCATCACTGGAACTTTTCTGGTTATGGAAAACGGTCTTGGGTATCGGGCGCGGCGGCAGCGGGGAGGACGCGTGCCGCCGCGTCGTTTCAGATGCGGCTATCAGCTACCGCACTTGTTTGTCTTGGTGTTGAAGTTGCCGCACTTCTTGCCAACCCAGTCGGAGATCAGATCCTTCGAACCGGGGAGATAGTCGGACCAGGCATCGCCTGCTACCAGACCCTTTGTCTTCCACACCACGTCGAACTGGCCGTCGGAGCGGATTTCGCCGATAAGGACAGGCTTGGTGATGTGGTGGTTCGGAAGCATCTTCGAGATACCGCCGGTCAGGTTCGGTGCCTCAATGCCGGGCAGGGCCGCGATGACCTTGTCGGGATCGGTGCTCTTGGCTTTTTCGACAGCCTTTACCCACATCCGGAAACCGATGACATGCGCTTCCATCGGATCGTTGGTTACGCGCTTCGGATTCTTGGTGAATTCCTTCCAGGCCTTGATGAAGGCTGCATTGTCCTTGCTTTCGACGGACTGGAAGTAGTTCCAGGCGGCCAGGTGGCCGACCAGCGGCTTGGTATCAATACCAGCCAATTCTTCTTCACCGACCGAGAAGGCGACGACCGGAATATCGGTTGCCTTGACGCCCTGGTTGGCCAGTTCCTTGTAGAAGGGCACATTGGCGTCGCCGTTGATGGTTGAGACCACAGCGGTCTTCTTGCCGGCGGAGCCAAACTTCTTGATGTTGGCGACGATCGTTTGCCAGTC
>JAPOIA010000241.1 GCA_029979185.1 Alphaproteobacteria bacterium
ATTGAACCACCATTCATTAATTCCTCCGTCCCCTGGTACGCTCGCTGAAGGACCAGTACAGCCTCAACGATTCCACCATGATGGAGCACAGGCTGGAATTGGGAGACAATATTACTAACGCCATCCAGACCGTTTTTCCCACGCTTGTGGTGCAACAGATTCTCAATGCGCTCGCCGTACGCCAGCTCGTACCTCGCGGCCCGAATGAAAGCGAACTGATCTGGACAGTCCTTGGCTTCGAGGACGATGATGCCTCGATGACCGAACTGCGCCTCAAGGTAAACAATCTCGTAGGGCCAGCCGGCCTTATTTCAATGGAAGACGGCTGTGTCGGCGGCTGGGTACAACGCAACGCCAGGGCGGACCCGCACGCGCAAACAATCATGCCCATGGGCGGGCGCAGTGTCGAGCCCAGCGAAGGGTCTCGCGTCACCGAGGCGGGTGTACGCGGCTTCTGGAAGGGCTGGCGCGAGTGTATGAAGATCTGACCGGGGCCTGACAATGACCGCTATAGGAACAAGGGACACAAGCGCAGAACTGCGCTCCCGCATCCAGAACCTGCTGGCGCAATGCGCCCACGCCATCGACGACGACCGACTGGAGGAGTGGTCCGGCTTTTTTGTCCCAGACGGCGTATACAAGATCACCAGCCGCGAGAACTTCGACCGCAACCTGCCGCTGAGCATGGTCTATTGCACCGGCACGGGCATGCTGAACGACCGCATCTCGGCCCTGCGGACAGCGAACATCTACGAACCGCATGTCTATTGCCACATGGTCGGTGCCGTGGAGCTTCTGGAGACTTCCACAAACGTTTATCGCACCCGAGCAAACTTCACGATCCTGCGCACGATGAGCGAAGGCGACATGTCGATTTTCGCCTGTGGCCGCTATCTCGATACCATCATGGAAACGGACGACGGACTGAAGTTCCGCGAACGCACGGTTGTACTCGATTCCCGCCGCATCGATACGCTGCTCGTGATTCCGATCTGAAGCGACAGGAAGCCTGCCAGAAATTGGGAAGCCATCTTTAGGCAGCATTTTCGAACCGGATACAAAGGTCTCTTCTGAAGATCTTCGCTGGCACTCGCGTCGAATGCTGCTAGTAATATTATAGTATTGTCTGTTTACCCTCTGTTCAGCTATCGTCCGGCAGACTTGCAACTTACGATTCCCGTCTCTGGAAAGGAGGAGACTCGATGAGTAAAGGCGACTTCCGCAAGCAACTGGCCGGCTACAGCCTGACCACGGCAAACATCCTTTACCACATGCCGGATCATCCGCACCTGATCCAGTCCTAACCTCTGGCAGGATTTCGATCTGCATCCGCATTTCCCCGAACTTCGCAAGTTTCTCGATTTCTGGACGAAGAAGCTGGATGGTCCGCTACATTCCGTCCAGGTCGCCCACCGAAAGCTGATCAAGCCGGCGGAACTGTCTCTGGTTGATGCCGAATACCGGCTCAACTGAACGAAGCCATCCGTAAGGGAGAACAGCCTTCCCGCGCGGAAGCACGTTCTTGTACTTTACTGATCGGCCACCGTGGACCGGCTCAAACCGGTACCGCGATATTTTGAACGTTGGGCAGTACCTTCAATTTGATTTTCGTACTCTTGCCTGTCGCATGCCGCGCCATGGCCACACTATCCCTGTTGAGCGGTCGCGATTTGTGACACCGGAATGGCCACACCCGGCGATTGTATGGCAGCGAATTCTATCGGAACCAAACTTTCATCGCGTGATTGTTGGGCCAGTGGACTGTGGGGTCCAGACAGGAAACAACATCATGAAAAAGACACTCGCCATATTTTCCGCCCTTACCGTCATGTCGCTGGCTTCGCTGCCGGCACAGGCGCAAACGCCAAATCAGGAACGCGCAGCCAAAGGCGGTGCAGTTGGCGGCGCTGCGGCGGGCGCCGTGGGCGGCGCCATCGTTGGCGGTCCGGTTGGCGCTGTCCTAGGAGCAATCGTTGGCGGCGCAGCTGGCGCAACCGCAGCCTCGATTACCTCTCCCGAAGAACGCTACATTGTGACCTATGTGGAGAAGAACCCTCGCCCGGCATTCCGCGCCCGCGGCAAAGTCGTTGTTGGCGCCCGCCTCCCGGCTGCGGTTGAACTTTACCCAATCAATGGCCGCCCGTCGCTGGCGAAGTATCGTTACACACGCGTGAACGGTCACCTTGTGCTGGTTGAACCGGCAAGCCGCGAAATCGTGTACATCATGCGCTAACTGCATCCGGAATACGCAGACAGTTGCATGGCAGTGCATCCCTTCGACCCGGCAACGGCTGCCGGCAAGCGAAAACCCTGTGGCGATGAACGCCTCAGGGCTTTCGTCACCTGATTATGCGAACATTGAAAGCAAGCGCGAATATCAAACGTCGGCATGTGTAGTGGAGATGAAGCGCCGGCGCATCTCTGCGAATGCTGTCAGCTTGTCCTCCACCATCCTGTTGATGGTATCGGCAGGAAACAATCCATCGTCGGCACGCGCACCTGCCGGAACTCCTGTCAGCAGCTCTATCCCCTCGTCGACGTGCGAAACCGGGTAAACTGCAAACCTGCCCTCCTTGCAGGCCTCCACGACATCGGTGCGCAACATCAGATGTTTCACATTGGCCAGGGGTATCAGGACACCCTGATCGCCCGTCAATCCGCGCGCCTTGCATATATCGAAAAAGCCTTCAATCTTTTCATTCACGCCGCCGATAGCCTGCACATCGCCGTTCTGGCTGACCGATCCTGTTACCGCCAGACCCTGCCGGATCGGCACGTCCGCCAACGACGACAGCAAGGCATAAAGCTCCGTGGAAGAAGCAGAATCGCCATCAACGCCACCATAGGATTGCTCGAACACGAGACTGGCCGACATCGATATCGGTGCATTGCGAGCGTAGCGCGATGACAGGAAGCCCGACAGGATGAGTACGCCCTTGGAATGCAGGGAACCACCGAGATAAACCTCGCGCTCGATGTCGGCGACCTCGCCACTACCCACGCGGGATCGCGCGGAAATGCGTGTCGGCTTGCCAAAGGCAAAAGCTCCGATCTGCAACACCGACAATCCGTTGATCTGGCCAACCGCTTCGCCCTTTGTATCGATCAGGATTGTTTCGCGGAGAATCTGCTCATGCATGCGCTCGCGAATACGATCCAGCCGCCGGATCTGCTCCGCAATGGCTTTGCGTATGTGCGTTGCCTGAATCGGATTGGTCTCGTCCTTCTGAGCCCAGTAGGATGCTTCGCGTATCAAGTCAGCCAGTACCGCGATTCGCAATGTCAGCCGCTCGCGATCATCGGTGAGGCGGGCTGCCCGCTCGATAACCTCCGCGCAAGCCGCTGCTGTCAACGCACAATCGGCAGCCTTCTGCGCGATCGAACCCAGTAGGCGGCAAAACTGCAATGTGGTTTCTTCCGACCAGTCAATGACCTCATCGAAATCGGCAGCAACCTTGAACAGTTCATTGAAGTCGAGGTCCATTTGCTGCAACAGATAAAACGTATCGCGCTGACCGATGAGGATCACCTTGACGTCGAGCGGCACCGGTTCCGGTTCCAGTGTAACGGTCGTTGCGGTGGTCATACCCGTCGTCGGCATTTCAATGGCGATCTTCTGTGACCGCAGGCACCGTTTCAGCGCCTGCCAGGAGCCTGGCATCATCAACAGGCGTTCTGCATCGACAACGAGATATCCGCATTGGCCTTGTGCAAGGCGCCAGCCTTGATCAGCGTGAAGTCTGTCAGCATGGCGCCCATATGCGGGATATATTCGATTCGCCCCAGAAGATTGCCAAGACCAGGATGATCGAGAAACTCTACCGGCGCGCCGCTACCGGCGTTGCTGACAACGACATTCGCCTTGAACCGGTTGAATATCACATCGAGCGGTTCTGGCTGAGCCGTCGCGCCCGGACCATGCTCGGCACCGGGTTCGCTCTGTTGCGCAGCCCGCACGAACAGCACGGCATTCCCGGCCAGTTCCTCGCGGATGATTTCAAGGTGATCCTTGATATTTGTCAGTGACCCGAAGGCTTCAAACACATCTTCCATTGCACGGTCGACGGCGACTGCAGCCAGTTGCCGGTTGAGCGCATGCACCTTCTCCCGCCGGTCCTTGTCGAGCCGCGGGATCGACTGCATGATATCTTGCAGTTCGGTCTGGATATCCCGGATCTTTTGCTGAACTACCTCGCGCTTCTCCTTCGGCCATTTCTGAAAGTCTTCCGGACTGACCGGCTTGCCATCCGCCACCGGAAATACGGCAAATCCCATCTCGGAACGGCCGAGGCCCAGACCATCCGCCTGCGCCTTTTCGGCAAGGGTCTTCAAAGCCATTTCCTGCGCGTTCTTGAACTCGTCTTCGATAGCGCCGCGGCGATCCTTATAGTCCTCGCTTTCGAACACTGCCGGCATGGCCGTCTTGAGGGTCTCGATAAGCGCTTCCAGCTGGCGCACAAGTTCGGGCGCCCGGCCCGGCGGCAAGCTGAGTGCCTTGGGCCTGTGTTGCTCGGCAAAATTGTAAACATAGACCCAGTCGCGGGGAGCAGGCCTGCCGCTCGCCTTGCCGCGCAGGAATTCCATCACCG
>JAPOIA010000242.1 GCA_029979185.1 Alphaproteobacteria bacterium
GACGGGCTGTTGCTCGGTCAGAATCTTCATCATCCAAACATCATACGCACTGGACCGCGTCTGGATACGGGCCGGGCAGCGCAATCTGGCTATCTAACGACAATTTGATTGAATTGCTCGCCTACCGGCGCTTCCGCGAGCCCAACAGAAAAATTTGCGAAAGCTGCAAACTGCATGTACACTTGTGAAAAATCAGAGCGGAAAATCGACTGATCACATGGGCCACCAGAAGCAATGGCGGCCCGCATCAAGAGGAGGTCCAGATGGCTGACCCGAAGGTAAACGGTCTGCGCAGTATCGAACTCAATGTATTCAATCTCAAGGACAGTGCAGAATTCTATCGCAAGGCCTGGGGCCTGGACGATGTCAAGCTGACCAACGGCGCTGCCTATCTGCGGGCGACTGGCCCCAATCACCACGTCGTTGCGCTGCACGAAAAGCCGCGCGCCGGACTTGCTGCCATCAACTTCTCGGCTGCGGACAAGGCCACGGTTGATGCGCTGCATGCAAAAATTACAGCGAGCGGGGCCACCGTGCATTCCGCACCGCATGACTTTCCCGGAGAGGCCGGCGGCGGCTACGGTTTCGAAGTCTACTCGCCGGAAGGCCAGAACATCCGCATTTCTTCGGATGTTGCCAGCCACAGCGATATCATCGACGACCCGTCACGCCCGGCTTGCCTCAATCATGTTGTCATTAATGTAGCTGACCACGACAAGCAGCTGGCGTTCTTCCGTGATATCCTTGGGTTCAAGCTGTCCGATAACAACGGGCACATGAGCTTTATCCGCTGCTCGGCCAACCATCACTCGATCGCGCTGGCAGAATCGCAAGGCCCGTCATTGAATCACGCGGCGTTTGAAATGCATGATTTCGTCTCGCTGATGCAGGGCGTCGGACGCATGCGCCTTGCAGAGCACGAGGTTGGCTGGGGCGTTGGCCGTCACTCCGGACCGGGACGGAACATTTTCTCGTACTTTGTCGACCCCAACGGCTTTGCCATCGAATACACCACGGAAGTCGAGCAGGTGGACGACAGCTATCCCACCCGCATGGGCGACTATTGGCAGGCCCAGCCACTTCGACCCTGCTCCTGGGCTGGCAAAATGACGGTCCCGACCAAGTGGATGGCCGAAGCGATGAACGGCATCACAATAGAAAAGCGCAACGCATCCTGCGACGACGTGATTTCCGAGAAGATGGCCAGCTAAATGAGCGGCTTCGAAAAGCCGCCCGAAATCAACGCTGACGGCAAACCGCGCAGCGTAATTTCGGGCAAGGTGTTCTTCATAATCTTCTGGGATCCGACCGAGAAGTCCGGCGATCGCGGCTCGGTTCATCCTGAGCACATCGCCGGAGTCAAGGCGTTGGAACGAGACGGCAAGCTGCTGCAGGCCGGCCCTTTCCTCGGCGAAGACGGCAAGCCCAACGGGTATGGCATGTTCATCCTGCGCGTCGATACTGCCGAAGAAGCGCACGCTATCGCAAAGGCAGACCCGTACTACCGGAACGGTTTTCGCACATACCGCCTTCAGCCATGGCGCCGTAGCGAAGGCTCTGTCAGCGTGCGGGTCAACATCGCCGAAGGCACCATCACGCTGGATTGATAGGAGTACGCGTGAGTATCGACACTGCAGTCGTCGCCGGAAAGGTATACAATTGCCTGACGAGCGCCCGGCAGATTGCTCCGTTCACCGATGGGTTGCCGCATTTCAACCAGACCCAGGCCTATGAGGTGACTGCCGCTTTGCGCAGTCTTCGCAAGGCTTCCGGCGAAAAGCCTGTTGGGCGCAAGATAGGCTTTACCAACAGAACAATCTGGGAAGAATACGGCGTCTTTGCTCCGATCTGGGGCGATGTCTACGACACGACGGTTTTCGATACCGACGCCGGCGCACAAGGCCAGCTCAGTCTTTCGGGCCTCAGCGAACCGCGCATTGAGCCGGAAATCGTGTTCGGTCTGGCAAGGCCGCTGAACGCAGGCATGAGCGACAAGGAAATCGTCGCATCACTGGACTGGATCGCCCATGGCTTCGAGGTCGTACAGTCCATCTATCCACGCTGGGAGTTCAAGATTGCCGATACGATAGCCTGTGGCGGCTTGCATGGGCGGATGATTATCGGCCCGCGCCATCCGGTTTCCGGCTGGAAACCGGATATATTGTTGGACAAGCTGGCCAGCTTTGCCATCGACCTGACCTGTAACGGGAAACCGGTCGATACCGGCGGCGGAGCGAACGTTCTTGATAGCCCGGTGCGGGCCTTGTCGCATCTGGCCGAATTGCTGGAGGAGGATACGAGCAACCCTCCCCTCGCTGCTGGCGAGATCATCACGACAGGCACCTTGACACGCGCATTTTCTGCTTCGCCCGGTGAAACCTGGGCGACCAGCCTGAACGGGATCGCTCTGCCCGGCCTGAACGTGACCTTTAGCTAATTCACAGGGCCCGGCGCAACGCACCGCTCAGGCGCCCTGCGCCTCCATGATCCGCCGGTGAGCGCTGACCAGGCCCGGCACGCGCGCCGGATCGGTCCTTCCCCAGCCGCATTCTGTCGCGACCCCGAAACGGCCGACAACCTTGCAAGCCTCTTGCAAACGCGCCTTATCGCCATCCGCATCGCCATGATGAATGAGGCCGAGATAGAACTCGGTCTCCTGCGGCAGCTTCAGGCTTTTCAGCGGGGCAAAATACGCTTCGTCCGCCCTGTCCTGCGGAACCGGCATATGCAGGAAATTCACCCGCCGTCCGGCGCGGGAAATAAAGCTGTCCGTCATTTCCACCATGATGGCCATATCCTTGGGCATGACCAGATGCGCGTCGGCCGGAGATCCGTAACAAAGGTGATAGCCCATATCGACATCCGCGGGCACGGCATCGCCGAGGCGGACCAGCTCATCGGCAATCTGCTGCTTGTAATTGTCTGGCCGGTGCGCATAGGGCTTGTAGTTTTCGTAGATCAGCACTTCCTGGCAAATGTCCCACTGGATCGACAGATCGGCGTGCGGGATGGCCTCTACAATGCGTTTCAGTTCGCCAAGCAGGGCGCCCTCGTAGATATCCAGAAAAGCGGGTATCGAAGACGGGGCGATGAATTGATATGCGGAAGACATTGCGGTTGGCAGGCAGACCTGGAATTTCACGCCGGCCGGGATCGATCCGGCATCACGCATTTCCTTGAAGGTCTTGTAGGAGTCCAGCGCAGCATCGGCATAGCCGGGAACGATGGTAACGTTCCTGGGATACACGCCCGGCTTCAGCCGGATATAGGGAACCTTGCGGAAGACGCGGCCATTCCACTCTGTCAGTTCCATTTCCGGGATGTCGCTGGCGACTTCAAAATCCGGATGCTCCAGCAGCATTTCCCGCTGCCAGTAGATCCAGCGTCCGCGATTGCCTGTTTCGCCATCGGGGATGCGTTTGAGCCAGGGGCCAAGTTCGCCTGCCAGCGTTTTGAAAACCGTCCCGGTGTCGGGCAAGGCAACCGAACCGATCAGATGGACGTTATGAACTTCGCACATGGCGCTCTTCCCGTTTTGCGATCCTCCCCGATGTTATGGATGCCGAAGCACCATGTCCATAGCACCGACGAAACGTACCGCTGGCAGGCACAAAAAATGCGCCGCAGGACGTTACTGGCGGCGCATCTGTCAGAACGTTCGTCGAATGCTCCCCGGCCGTCAGCTCATCTTGGTGACCAGTTCGCCGATCCCCTCGACCCTGGCCTTCACCACGTCGCCGGCCTTGAGAAACTCGCCCCGCCCATTGCCGACGCCATCCGGCGTGCCAGTCATGATGATATCGCCCGGCCACAAAGTGATCTTGCTCGATAGATCGGCGATCTGCTCGCGGATGTCGAAGATCATATGCTTGGTGTTGGAATCCTGTTTCATCACGCCGCTGACCTCAAGTTGAAGGCCGAGGTCCATCGGGTCCTTTATGTCGCTCGCAGGGACAATCCACGGACCCATCGGGCACGAGCCATCGAAGGACTTGTGCGCCGTCCAGTCGAACCGGAAAGCGGACGTGGCCGGCATGGCATCGCGAAGGCCGCGATCCCGTGCAGACAGATCGTTGGCAATCGTGTACCCGGCGATGTAGCGATAGGCATCCTTTTCCGCCACATCCTTGCACTTGCGTCCAATGACAACGGCGAGTTCAACTTCCCAGTCTATCTTTTTCGAATTCGACGGCATCTCGACGGTCGCGCCCGGAGCCGTGACTGCCCGCGACGACTTGATGAAATGCCAGGAGCGAAGGCCAAGGTCATGCGGATCGGGCGGCGGCTCGCGGCCCGAGGCGCGAGCCATCTCGGCCGCATGGTCGGCGTAGTTGGAGCCGGCACAATAGATCGCCCCGGGGCGGGGTATTGGCGCCAGCAGTTTTGTCTTGGCGAGCGGCTGACCACGCAGGCCCTTGCGCGTGACAAGAGCGGCAAGACGGTTCTTTGCCTTCTGCCAGTCCATCAGAATGCCGTCGATACTGACGTCGCAATTAACCCGCGTTGCGCGAGCTATATCGACGACCC
>JAPOIA010000243.1 GCA_029979185.1 Alphaproteobacteria bacterium
TCCTTGACCTGACTAGAGCTGGCTTCCCGTGCAGTATCGCCAGCCAGCCGTCGTTTGCCGGCCTCCAAAAACTCTTTCGACCAGGAATAATACAGGCTCTCGGCAATGCCTTCGCGGCGGCAAAGTTCAGCAATGCTGTACTCGCCCCGCAGGCCTTCCAAAACGATCCGGATCTTTTCTTCCGCAGAGCGATGCTTACGCGTCGCGCGTCGGATATCGCGAACAAGCTTTTCAGGGGGGCTATCTTGTTGCACGGATTTTCGCCTCATCATCATATCCTCCGTGGGTATGATGAGCCGAAAATCCTCCTTTCCTCAACCAATCAAATCTGTCCGGCTGGCGCTGAAACGGAACAAGCGGTCGCGCATCTCACTGCGCTCGTGCGGGATGACATCCCACGAAAGGAGGCCCCTCCCTGCCCCGTGATTGGACAGCTCACCCGGCCCGCGCTATCTGTTGGCGAACCATCGCAACATCGGGAGAACGCCATGAGCGATCAGGACTATACGCCGCCGAAGGTCTGGGTCTGGGAAAAGGACGAGAACAATACCGGCTGGCGCTACGGCAATCTCAACCGGCCCGAGGCCGGGGCGACGCACGAGAAGGAGCTGCCGCGCGGCAAGCATCCGCTGCAGCTGTATTCGCTCGGCACGCCGAACGGCGTGAAGGTCACCATCATGCTGGAAGAGCTGCTGGCCGCCGGCCATACGGGCGCGGAATACGACGCCTGGCTCATCAGTATCGGCCAGGGCGACCAGTTCGGTTCCGGCTTTGTCGGGGTGAACCCCAATTCCAAGATCCCGGCGCTGATGGACTACAGCGTGGACCTGCCGCAGCGGGTGTTCGAATCCGGCTCGATCCTTCTGTATCTCGCAGAGAAGTTCGGCGCCTTCCTGCCGAAGGAGCATCACAAGCGCACCGAGGCGCTGAACTGGCTGTTCTGGCAGATGGGCTCGTCGCCCTATATCGGCGGCGGCTTTGGCCACTTCTATGCCTATGCGCCGATCAAGATTAAATACGCCATCGACCGCTTCACCATGGAGGCCAAGCGCCAGCTCGATGTGCTTGACCGGCAGCTTGCCGACAACCGCTTCATCGCCGGCGACGAATACACCATCGCCGACATGGCGATCTGGCCCTGGTACGGCAACGGCCTGATGAACGGGCATTCGTACAACGATCCGCGCGAGTTCCTGTCGGCGCATGGCTACAAGAATCTCATTCGCTGGAAGGACGAGATCGGCGCACGGCCCGCCGTGCAGCGCGGCCGCATGGTCAACAAGGCCACCGGCCCGCTGAACGAGCAGTTGCGCGAACGCCATGACGCCAGCGAATTCGAAACGAAGACGCAGGACAAGCTCGAACCGGCGAAATAGCGAATTGCGAGTAGTGAATGGAAATCAGTGAATGGGGAGTAGCGAGTAGCGGCGGAAAGCAAATTCCTGTTCGCTACTCACTATTCGCCATTCGCTTACTGAATCAGTCCCACGCCCCATGCCGCCAGAAACACGCTCGCCCCGGCGATCAGCAGCGGGAAGGGATGCAGGCTCTTCTTCCAGGTCAGCATTCCGGCGGCGAAGACCATGACCGCGCCGGTGAGGAACTTGCCGCCGGACAGTTGAAACAGCGCCAGCACGCCGGACATGATCAGCCCGGCGGCAATCGGCGTCAGGCCGCGCTTCATCGCCGTGTGCCAGGCCTTGCCCTCGCTCTGCACCCAGATGCGAGACATGGCGAAACACAAGGCCGAGGACGGCACATACAGCGCCAGCATGGCGACGATCGCGCCGATGAAGCCGGCCACCTTGAAGGCGAGCACAGCGCCGAGGATGGAACTGGGCCCCGGCAGGAAGCGGGTCAGCGCCAGCATGTCGAGAAACTCGCGCGCCGTAACCCATCCATGCACCTGTACCGTCTGGTATTCCAGCGGCGCGTAGATGCCCATCGCTCCGCCAACCGATGCGATGGACAGCGGCGCAAGGATCTTGATGATCGTGAGAAGGTGTCCTCCGTCACCCATTGGCGTCGTCCTTGTCCGAAGGACTGACGGGCGGCTTTTCCCCCCTGGGCCATGATGCGGCGATACTGAGCGGGACGAGCACCGCGACTGTCCATATCAATGGCAGGCGGAAGATACCGATGGCGACGAAAGTGATCACCATGATCGTAACGGACAATACATTGGTCAGCGATGCCTGCACCGCCATGACGCCGGTACGCATGATCATGCCAATGGCGGCAGCTGCAATCCCGGACATGGCAATCTGGATCGGCTTTACGACAAGGATGTAGTGATAGAAACTGACCGCGATCATCATCACGACAAAAGGCGCACTGAGCATCCCGGCCAGCGCCACCGCGGCGCCCGACAATCCACGCAGGCGATTGCCGATGAAGACTGACATGTTGGTGGAGTTCACGCCCGGCAGCACCTGTGACAGCGCAACGCCGGGGAAGAACTCTTCCAGCTTCATCCAGCCGCGGGTGGTGACGATTTCGCGCTGGATCCAGGGGATCAGTCCGCCGCCGAAACTCATCAGGCCGATATAGGTGAAGACCTTGTAGATGGCGAAAAGCGAAACGGGTTCTTCGGCAGGTTTTACGACGGAAGCCGGTGACTGGTCCACGGAGGTTCCTTCGGTTCGGGTTATTTCTGCATGCTGGCCACGGAACCGCGGACCGGCGCACCGGGTGAAGCACCTGCCGCCAGCGAGGGCCAGGCCGCCGGAGCCATGCAGGCGGCGAGGTTGTCTTCCATCGCAGCGTCCTCGTTCCAGCCGCGCGCCACGAAGCGCATCTTGTTTATGCCGTCGCTGGCGTTAGAGGCAAGAAAGCAGATTGGCGGGCCCATCGCTTCGGGCGCAACCAGCTTGCTGCGGTCGACGGGCGCATGATCGGGGATCATGGTCGTGTCGGCAGCACCCCCGGGGATCAGCACATTGCAGGTGACGCCAGTGCCTTCGAGGTCCTCGCCCCAGCAATGGGTGCCCGCCTCCAGCGCCGCCTTCGCCTGCCCATAGGGCGTGTTGCCCTCGCGGATCATGGTCGAATAGCTGGTGGTGACATTGACGATGCGGCCCCACTTGTTGGCGATCATATGCGGGGCGGCCGCACGCGCCATCAGGAAGGGGCCGCGGACATTGACGTCGTAGAGCATCTGCCACTTGTCGGGATCCACCGTCCAGAAGCGCACAAGATCGGTAAGGAAGTCCTTGGAGAAGATCACCATGTTGAGCCCGGCGCAATTGACCAGAACATCCAGCCTGCCTAATTCGGAAATGGCGCGATTGACCGCAGCTTCGCATTGCGAAACATCGCGCACATCCGTCGCGTGGGCGATCATCTTTCCGGCAGAACCGGCCGCCTGCGCGGCTGCAACGGTTTTCTGCGCTTGCGTCTCATTGACATCGGCTGCGATGACATGTGCGCCAGCAGCCGCCAGCGCCAGCGCCATGGCGCGGCCAAGGCCGGCGCCCGCGCCGGTTACGATGCAGGACTTGCCTGCGGGCGAATAATCCGCCATCGCCTCCTCCCGATGATGCCGCGTAGCGGAAGCCACGCGATGTTGCCGTTATTCCGCGGCGGCTGCCGCAAAGCCGAACTCCTTGCGCAGCGGGTCCATGACCTCCCTGGCATAAAGTTCGATATTCTTCTTCGTCAGGTCAGCCGGCAGCGTTCCGAACTGCAGCATCGACAAAACGTGACCAACGCCAATGTCCCTGCCCGCCTCAATGATCTTTTCGCGAACGGTAGCCGGCGAGCCGCAAAGGAACATGCCATTGGCCATGACTTCCTCGATCGACTTCTTGCCGAAAGCCAGTTCCGCCTTGGCGCGCATCATCGCTTGCATGCTCTTCAGCGAAGTATAGCCCGGCGGGATGATCATCTCCGGAGGCATGCGCAGGAACTTCTGGTAGAAGGCCTCGATATGGGGCCGCGCTTCCGCCACCGCCTGCTCATCCGTTTCGGCGACATAGATCGGCGTTGCCCAGCCGAGATTTTCCGGCCCCGCCTGCCATCCCTGACGTTCTGCCGTATCGCGATACTGCTGCATGTATTTCACCAGCGCCGACTTCGGCGAGAAGGTCTGCAGATAGGTATATTTGCGGCTCGGGTGGCTGGCCCAGTCGATGGTTTCTGTCGACCCTTGCGAGGGAATCCAGACCGGGGGATGCGGCTCCTGATAGCACTTCGGCCACAGGTTCACATATTCGAAGTGATAGTACTTGCCCTCGAAGGGGAACGGCCCGGTCTTCGTCCAGGCCTCGATGATAAGGTCATGCGCCTCGTGAAAACGCTCATGGCTCAGCGCCGGGTTCGAGGTCCAGGAGTGGTATTCCGCGCCGATGCCGCGCACGAAACCGGCGATCAGCCGTCCGCCTGTGATGTTGTCGAGAATGGCATATTCTTCCGCCACGGTGATGGGGTTGTTGAGCAGCGGCAGGGCGCGGCCGAGAACAGCGATCTTGACGTTCTGCGTACGGCGCGACAT
>JAPOIA010000244.1 GCA_029979185.1 Alphaproteobacteria bacterium
TAGTTCGCGCATCACATTCGGTTTCGTTTTCTATACCATTGATATTCATCTTTATTTTCATTTTTCAGAACCTGCTGCCTGAAGCGCATCGGCAAGCGCCCGCCTGGCCAGAGACAAGGCCACCCGGCGGCGATAAGCCTCCGTGGCATGTCCGTCAGTCGTGATTTCCAGTCCGGCGATCTCGCCCTCGAGAGCGGCATGGACCGCCTCGCTGTTGCCGCCTTCGGCCGCGACGGCGCTGGACTGCGCGAGGCGAACAGGTGACGGGGTCGCGCCTCCGATCCCTATGCTGCAATGGATACACTTCCCTGAAGCATCGACCGCAACCTGCGCCGCAGCGGAGACATAGGCGAAGTCGCTCTTGCGGGCGCTAACCTCGTGAAAGCCGACGCCGATATTGGCCTCTTCCCAGACGGGAAAGACCAGCGCGGTGACCAGAGCGCCCTGCTCCAGTGCTGTCATCATCGGACCGACGAAAAAGTCCGCAGCCGGAATTTCAGCGGCTCCCGCACCGCTCATGGTGCGAACGGAACCCTCAAGTGTAGTCAGGACCAGCGGGATCTCGGCGGCCGGATCGGCGTTGGCGACGGAACCGCCGACGGTGCCGCGATTGCGGGTCGGCTGATGGCCGACCCAAGGCAAGGCAGCAGACAATAGCGGCAGATGCTCACGGACCTCGCCGCTGCGTTCGGCAACTGCCTGACGCACGGCAGCGCCAAGTACCAGATTGTTTCCTTCGCGGCGGATACCGTCCAGTTCCGGCAGCCGGGCGATATCGACCAGCCTGGTCGGGCGCGCCAGACGCATGGCCATCATCGGCACGAGGGTCTGCCCGCCGGAAATCGGCCGCGCATCCTCGTCCGCTGCCAGAATGGCGCTGGCTTCTGCCAGATCTTTTGGCCTGACATATTCGAAAGGTGCAGCTTTCACGTCTGTTTCCCGGTCATCGGTGGTAATGCTTTTCGCGTCCCGGGTTAGGACCCGGAACGGCGCAAGTCAATTGAAGGTGAGCCGGAATTCCTGCGGAACCGTCCGGCGTTGCCGGTCATGCCTGGGCGAGCGCGTTGATGCCGGCCTGCGCCACCTGTGCATCTTCGTGGCTTTGCACGCCGGAGACGCCGACCGCGCCGACATACTCCCCTTCCACGACGATCGGAATGCCGCCCTCGACAGTGGTGGCGCCCGGCAGGGACATGACAGCAACGCGGCCGCCAGCTACGGCCTTCTCCAGTGCGCCGGACGGGCGGCGGAACATGATGGCCGTGCGGCCCTTCTCTACGGCAATGGTGGAAGACGCCTTCTGGGTACCGTCCATGCGTTCCAGATACATGACATGGCCGCCATCATCGACCACGCAAATCACGACATTCCAGCCGTTCTTCTCCGCTTCGGCGCGGCCGGCGGCAGCGATCTTCTTGGCGTCGTCGATGGACAGGGCGATTTTCTTGAACATTTTTTCCTCCTGATATTCAGCCTTGCGGCGTGTATCGTCTAGTCTGCGATCCCCAGAACCGCGCCGCCGTCGACCAGGATTTCCGCTCCGGTGACATAAGCGCTGGCGGGAGATGCAAAAAACAGCAGCGCGCCGACAACATCCTCTGGCTGGGCGACGCGGTGCATGGGGATATAGCGGGAAAACAGTTTTGCTGCTTCCGGGTCCTTCATCCGCCCGCCGGCAATATTCGTGGCGGCGGGTCCCGGCGAGATCGCGTTTACGGTGATGTTGAACGCCGCCAGTTCATGCGCCAGCTGGCGGACAAGATGGCCGAGCGCCGCCTTGGAAATCACATAGCCGGAGCCGACGAATACCTCCGTCTTGGTCGCCGAGCAGGACGAGGTCACGACGATGCGGCCGTGCCCCTGCTTTTTCATATGCGGGACGGCCGACTGGATCGTCTTGACGATGCCCATGACATTCACGTCCAGCACCTTCTCCCAGACCTCGTTGGACTGGTTCTCGATCTGCGTGGCGGGATTGCGCGAACCGTCGGTCTGCAGGAAGCCCGGCCCGCCGGAGATACCGGCATTGGCGAAGAGGATGTCGATGCCGCCGCAGCATGCGGCAGCATCATCGATTGCCTTCCGGATCGCTTCCTTGCCGGTCACATCGGCAACCGCTGTAGCGACGGTCAGACCATCATCAGCGAGCGATTTCGCCGCTGCTGCGAGGGCATCCGCATTCATGTCGATCAGCGTGACGTCAGCGCCATTCATCGCAAGGGCACGACCGGCGGCCAGTCCGAAGCCGCTGGCGCCGCCGGTGATCACCGCCGATTTTCCGCTGACGCTGAAGAGCTGATCGATTTTCAAGGCTAACTATGCCTCGTTGGAGTCGATGGAACGGATATAAGTGGTCAAAGCCCCCAGACCGTCGATTTCCGCCCGCACGACATCGCCAGCCTTCAGGAACGTTCCGCTTTCGGCGCCGGTGCCAGCCGGCGTACCGGTGAGAACCACGTCTCCAGGATGGAGGGTCATGCGGGTCGAGATATGGGCAATCTGATCGGCGATGGTAAATATCATGTTGCCGCTGTTGGAATTCTGCTTCAGCTCGTCGTTGACATAAAGCCGCATCGGCAGGTTCATCGGATCGACGATCTGGGAAGCGGGAACAATGACCGGTCCGAGCGGGCACGAGCCATCAAAGCACTTCTGGCCGATCCAGTCCCACTTGAAAGGCGTCGTATCGGAGAGACCCGGGCGGCGCGACAGGTCGCGGGCGGACAGATCGTTGGCGATGGTGTAGCCGGCGACATAGTTCAGCGCGTCATCTACCGAGACATTTCGCGCCGTCCTGCCGATGACCGCGGCCAGCTCGATCTCCCAGTCGAGGGCGGACGAGACAACATGGATATTGGCCTTGTCGCCGACTGCGGCACGCGGGGGCTTCAGAAAATGCCAGGGATTGAGACCGGATTCCTTGGGGTCGGGTTCCTGCTTGAGGCCCTGACGGGCCGCCATGGCGGCGACGTGATCGGAATAATTTGCCCCGGCGCAATACAGGCTGACAGGCCAGTGGACCGGTGACAGAAGGGTCAGGCTGTCGCGATCCATCGTCTCGATCGACCCGGAGGCCAGCTTCTCCGCGACCGCCTCCAGCGAGCTCTGCGCGTTATCCCAATCGTCGAGAATGGCCTGAACACTTGCGAAGTCACTGTTTCCGGTAGCCGTGGCTGCATCTGCAACCTTGCTGCTTGCAGAAATTCCCGCGCGTGGACCCTGCGCGGACTGATACGTCAAGAGACCATATTGAGCCACGTTTCACTCCCACCGTTCAAGACTGATTATCGTTGTCGTATTACCCCGGCTGCCCGCAGAGATTGTACTGCGGGCAGAGAGCAATCGTTTAGATCATTTCGGTGCCAACGGAAAGCAGGCAGCCTATCCGGCAGCGCTTCCCTGCCCTGCGGATATTGCAGGCGACGGCACATCTTTTCCAGCCAGATACTCGCGCACTGTGAGGACAATGCCCAGCACCACGCCCGCTGCATCGACCCAGTGCCCGTAGGGTATCGCGCCGGCCGGAAGGAACATCATGATGCCTGCCAGCACGAACAGGCCCCGCATCGGACCGGACAACGGACGGCGGAAATAGCCGACAACGGCCGCCGACACCATCCAGACGCCGAACAACGAAGTCAGAATGGCGACGGTGATCGCAATTGGCGTGCCGTCCAACAACAATGACGGCGCAGCCACGAAGAGGAAGGGAATGATGTAGGCGACCCAGCCAAAGCGCACAGCTTCCCACCCAGTCTGCATGGCGTCGCTGCCGGCGAGCGACGCGCCGGCGAAGGCCGCGACCGCGACCGGTGGAGTGATCATCGACATCATGCCGAAATACATCACGAACATATGCGCCGCCATCGGCGTGATGCCGACCTTGACCAGCGACGGCGCAACGAGCGTCGCCAGCAGGACATAGACGCCCACCGTCGGCATGCCCATGCCGAGGATAATGCAGACAATCGCGGAAATGATCAGCAGCAGCCACAGGTGTCCGCCGCCTATAGTTACCAGTACATAGGTCAGCGAGAAGCCAAGGCCGGAGATGTTCAGGACACCGATGATGAAGCCCGCCGCCGCCGTAATGGTCATCATGTCGAGCGAGGTCTTGCCGGTCTGGGCGATGGCGCCAACCAGGCCCTTCGGCGTCATGCGGATATCGCCGTAGCCGAAAATATAGCCAAGCACGATCAGCACGCCGGATGCGGCCAGCGCCGACATCTGCGGCGACCAGTTCATGTAGAACATGCCGCCGATCAGCACCGCAAACGGGATCGGATAATGCCAGCCCTTGACGAAGACACGGCCCAGCGCCGGGATCTTGTCATCGGGCACCCGTTCGATACCCTCTCGCGCGGCGATCAGGTCAGCCTGGATGAACAGCGCATAGTAATAGAGCACCGCCGGCAGCAGCGCCGCCAGCACGACGTCGCTGTACGGAACCTGCAGGAATTCCGCCATCAGAAAGGCCGCAGCACC
>JAPOIA010000245.1 GCA_029979185.1 Alphaproteobacteria bacterium
CGCAACACCGCACGCTTTGCTGGCCGGCTCGCGTGACAGCTGATCGATCAGGAACGAATGATCCTTCACATAGGCAGTCGGCTGCACGGCCACATAGCGCTCAAATCCGAGTTCGCGATGTAACGTCCCCACCGCCTCCATCGTCCAGTCTGGATCGATCTGGTAAAGCGATTTCGGATGCCGCAAAGGATAGCGCGAAACGTCGCCGAATATGTGCAAATGGCAATCGCACGCACCGGCCGGCATTGCAGGATAAGCCTGTGCCCCAGTCATGACTTGTAATCCTGATCGATCTTGTCGAGGCGCGCCAGATGCGCAGGCCACGGATCCGGCCGGCCGTTCTCGCCTTGCACATCGTCGCGCGAGTGCTGTTGCGCCGCACGCTCGATCACAGCATCGGAGAGGCGTATGAGCGTTCCGCCGCTCGTCATCGCCGCCAGCTGCGTGGCGCAGCTCTTCTCCAGATTCATCATGGCGTGATAGGCGCGTCCAACGGTTGGACCGCATGTGAGCAGACCGTGATTGCGCAGGATAAGCGCATTGGCGCCACCCAGCGATTGCACCAGCCGGCCGCGTTCGTCGAGATCGTCAGCCTTGCCTTCGTAGTCGTGATAGGCGAGCCGCTTGCCTGCGAACCGCAACGACTTCTGGGATATCGGCAGCAGTCCCTCTTCCAGACACGACACCGCCATGCCGGCCACCGTATGGGTATGGATAATGCAATGAGCGTCCGCACGCGCACCATGGATGGCAGAATGGATCACGAACCCGGCTGGATTGATTCCATACTCGCTATCGCTGACGATTTTGCCGTCGATATCCACCTTGACGAGGTTCGATGCCGTCACCTGGCAGAACAGCAGTCCATATGGATTGATAAGGAAATGCCCGTCCTCACCGGGGACGCGCAAGGTGATATGGGTTGCGGTCTGATCGTCGAGACCAGCGAGCGCTATCAGGCGGTAGCAGGCTGCCAGATCGACCCGCGCCTTCCATTCCGCCTCGCTTATGGCCGCAGCCGGACGCTCGGCGCGCATGATCTGAACCGGTTGAACCGCCATTGTCACCTCCCCGCAATTGCCTCCAGCAGTCCGGGGCGCGTCAGCAATGTTGTTCAGGCCCCGGCAGCCGCGGCTGCTTCCTGATGCGAACCAGAATTCGCTCCGGTCTCGATCTTGTCAACAGCCTCGACCACGGCATCGAAAGTCAGCAGGGTGGAGGCGTGGCGGGCCTTGTAGTCGCGCACCGGCTCCAGAACTGCAATGTCGGCCCATTTTCCGTCCCGCGGCGGCTCTCCACCCTGTTTCAGCATGGCCCGGACGCGGTCGCGCAGCTCGCGCAACTCCCCAGCGGTAGAGCCGACGACATTGCGCGCCATGATCGACGAAGACGCCTGGCCGAGGGCGCAAGCCTTCACGTCATGGGCAAAATCACTGACTTTCCCATCTTTCATGACCAGATCGACGGTCACGGTCGAGCCGCACAGCTTCGAATGGGCGGTAGCGCTTGCCTGCGGATGCTCAAGCCGCCCCTGCCGGGGAATGTCGGCAGCCAATTCGAGGATCCGCTTGTTGTAGATATCATTCAACATCTTGAAATCACATCCTTCCGCCGCAAAATCCGGCAACCGGGAGGAAACCTGCAAGGTAACCACTATATAGGTAGGCGGGACAGAAAACCATCGTCACGATCAAGCGGTTTTTATGCCTGTCCGGTGGCACGGTTTCAGCGATTTGCACCGCGGAGCCTACCATCAGATTTGGACCGGTAGCAGGAAATATCATGACTCGACTGTCATGGGTGGTCCAAAGTCCAATCTGTGCGTAGTATGTCTGTGCGCGACGGATATACGCGCAAGTGAAGAATAGACAATTGTAACCAGACAGGAGGCGCCACATGGACGCAGTGGTTAAGACCTCGACTATTCATCCTGCCGAAGTTTCGACTTCTGCGGCTGCAAAAGTCGAAATCCCGCATTCGATCCGCCCGTCACGGGAGGAAGCGGAGGAGGCAGTCCGTACATTGTTGCGGTGGGCGGGCGAAAATCCCGGTCGCGAAGGTCTGCTCGACACGCCCGCACGCGTCGTGAAAGCCTATGGCGAACTGTTCAGCGGCTACGAAAAGGACGCAGAGGACATGTTGTCCAGAGTCTTCGAAGAAGTCGAAGGCTATGACGACATGGTGCTTGTGAAGGACATTTCCTTCGCATCGCACTGCGAACACCACATGGTTCCATTCGTCGGCAAGGCACACATCGCCTATTTTCCGAACAAGGGTGTAGTCGGCCTTTCGAAACTCGCCCGGGTTGTCGACGTATTTGCACGGCGGCTGCAGACGCAGGAAACCATGACCGCACAGATTGCTGGCGCCATCGAAACTGCGCTCAAGCCCCGCGGCATCGCCGTACTGATCGAGGCCGAACACATGTGCATGTCCATGCGCGGCGTTCAGAAGCATGGCGCCTCGACAGTGACCAGCCGCTTCACAGGGCTGTTCGCGCAGCCGCAGGAACAGGCCCGATTTTTCACCATGGTGCATGCGCCGCGCTGACGCGTGACGCATAACGGCGTTTGAATTCACCGGCTGCGGCGCAATTCGCGCTGCAATGCGTCGAGTCGTCTGTTTGCCCTCTGCCTGCCCTTGCGGCCCTTGCGCCATTGCGCCAGCGGTACAAAGTCTTTGGCGCTGTATGGGAACTCCTGCGTGCCGCGAAAAACGTAGAGTCCTCTGTCGGTGACAACAACGTCTTCTGCCTGCAGGCTCGTGTCGGCAAAGAAGTCCGGCAGCCGGCGCTTTCTTGCCGACCGTTTCAGTCGCGCCTCGTTGTGGCGACGCAAGCGCTCTTGATAATTCCGGCGCAGCTCCAGCGCTTGCTTGCGGCGCTCGCGCATCCGGATTTGCAGCGCCAGCATCCGCACTTCGTCCTTGATCGACAGGCGACGCAACTTGTCCGGCGTAACAGCCAGCAGATAGATCGTCCCCCTGGGATCGACCATGAAGTAACCGGCTTCCTTGCGATTGAGAACATTCGGCTTGAATATCTGACGCGCCAGCCGCGTGCCGGACAGGCTCGCGCGATATCGGCGCGCATAGCCCAGGCTGTAGACAGTCGCTGTGCTGCCGCGAAGACTGCTTCCCGACAGAACCTGTCCAGGTGTCGCCAGTTCCCTGAGGTTGATATGTGGCGGGGGCGGCGGATCGGCATCCGGTTGCGCGTTGGCGTCCGCTCCGGCCGGGGGCTGCGGGGCTCCGTTGCGATCGGGCTGCGTTGGCCGGCGTATGGCCTGCGGCGTCAGATCCATCGGCTGTGTTACCCGGCCGCGCGCCTGTGCAACCTGCAACTGCGCGTGTGCCGTATCAAGCACCAGCATGCATGCGGCCGCGGTCATCATCCGCCCGCAAATCCGCAAAATCCGGCTTGATCCGCACAACGCCATCGCACGCCATCCCGTTGGAACAGCAACCATACACGACGTGCGCGCCCGTTCAATGGCCGGGCAGAACCAATACGGTCGGCTTGCGCGGCAGCATCTGCCGCGACAGCACGATTTCCGGCGTGCGCGAAACGCGGATATCGAATTTCTTTTCCTTCGCCAGCGCTATGAATTCTTCCAGCGACCAGGAACCGAAGAAGTGCATTGGCACGACCAGCGGCGCTCCCATCGACCGTACGACGCGCAGCATGGCCTCGCGGTTCAGGGTCATCGAACCGTCGACAGGTACAAGCGCCACGTCTATGCGGCCCAACTGCTTCAGATGCTCCCTCGTCAGTTCGTGATGCAGATGCCCCAGATGCGCCACGCACAGGAGCGACGCCTCGAACACGAAGATGGAATTTCCGCGATAGTCGGTACCGCCACTCCAGTCGCGCAGGTTCGTCACCACATTGCGGATACGCATGTCCCTGATCGTGACGTCATGCGCCGCGGCTCCTCCCTTGGGGTCCCATCCGCGCAGTACATGCTTGATTTCCGGCGGCGGATTGTGAGTGAAATGGGTCGAGTGAGCCCGGTTCATGGTGATGACATTGGGCATGCGCGCCGGCTGTACGCTGTCGTTAAAATCGGTGGCGACACGCACACCGAGCGGAGATTCGATCATGAAGGTCGAATGGCCGATGAATTTGAGCCCGAGCTGATCGCGCTTGATCGCTGCAGGAATGATCCGCGGCGGCAATGACGACAATAGCGGCGGGCACCCTTCCGGCTTGGTTTTTTTTGCCTCTGACAATTGCAAAGCGGGACTGCCCTTCGCAAGGGTTTGGGCAGCCGCAGGCGATGCAAACAGGAACGTACTTGCAATACAAACGAGAAGCTGGCTGCGCATTCTGATCTCCCAAAATTGCAGAGCCGATATGAACCCGGTCAAAAGCGGCAGCGTGGCTACCAGTCCCGACCGGCCTGCGCACATCATGACAGACGAATTCGATATTGCGAGAGTTTTGATGCGCCAGCGACAGTCACGCGAACACGAGTATGTTACCTG
>JAPOIA010000246.1 GCA_029979185.1 Alphaproteobacteria bacterium
GCGCCAGCGAAAATCTGCACGGCCGCCTCGCCTGATGCGTTGTTGGCGATGGTAAGCGGCTTGCCGAGAAAGTCGGACTGATACGTCCGGCGCGTTCCTTCGCTGGCGCGGAAATGACCTTCGATAGCTTCGCTCTGCGGCGGGATGACCGAGACTGCCCAGTACTTGTCGGTAATGCCGAGCCAGCCGCCCGTGCCTTTCAGTGTGCGGGCCTTGTTTGTCTCCTTCAGGATCCCGTCATAGGTGATTTCCTGCACCTTGGAATCACCAACAACGCCAACCAGGCCTTCGTGCAGGACATAGAAGCCATCCGTCTTGGGCTTGCCGGTCCGCGCGACCAGAGAATAGGGATACAATGTGACCGGCTTGCCGGACTTGTTCTCGACCGTCTCCTTGATCGAAAACATGTATCTGTCGTCGATGGAAATCGCGCGCTTGAAAACAAGCCCTGCGCCATTGTCCCAGGTCAGGGTAACAGGATTGTCCGGCCGCAGCGTTCCGCCGGCCGAGGTCCACTTCGTATCCGGCTTCGGCAGCTTGAGCGAAGCGTCCTGCGCCACGAAGCCGGTTTCGACATAAAAAGGATCGGCGGTCCCGGAGGGAGAAAGCAGATGGACGATCTCGCTGCCGGGCTTGATCGTCTCCTTGTATTTACGCAGGGAGACATCATCCAGACGAGCGCCGACCAGATTGATGGAGCCGGAAATCGACGGCGTATCGATGGCGACGCGATCGGCAGATCTCAGAGCTGCGCTTCTGTCGACAACAGCGGCGGGCGCCGGCGCCTTGGGTTGGACAGCTGCAGGGGTGGATGCGGCGCCAGGCTGTGGAGCAGCGGGGGTCTGGCTGCCCGCAGCGGGTGTTGACGGCGCAGCGGGTGCATTGCCCCCGGCCTTGGGAGCAAGCTGTCCCGTCTTCTGCTGCTGAGCCTGTTGCTGACGGGCCTTTTCCATCTGCGGGACGCCGTAGAAATACTGCCAGCCGATGATCACCAGCAAAGACAGGCCCATGGCCAAAAAGAGGTTCTTCTGATCGTCGCTCATAATAATCCAAACCTGCCATACCGCACGACCGCCCCGGGGCGGGGCAAACTCCTGCGGCGCATTAACCGGGAGACGCAGCCTTCGACAGCGCCGGAACCTTTTCATTCTTGCGGCCGCGCCTTGCAGCGCTCCCTGCATGAAGTTTCGCAAGGGACTTGCGCAGATCGCCTACAAGCTTGCCAAACGGACAATCGAGGGCGGCCGGCCTGGCCACGACTACGTAGTCAAAACCGTCGCGCGCGCCGGCTTCCTGCGGCCGGGAGCCGCAAACTTCCGTGAGCGCCTGTCGCAGCCGCCGCTTGATCCGGTTGCGCTTGACAGCATTGCCATTTTTCTTCGAGATGGTAAGGCCGAAGCGAACGCATGATCCGGCCGGCGCAGCAGCACCCTGCAGCACAAAAGCCGCGCTGTGGGCGCGGCTGCCTTTCGCCACATTGAGGAATTCGTTTCGCTTCTTCAGCCAGCCAAAATCATGTCCGCAGCACCCGCCATCATGGCACATCGCATGCTCCGGCGCGGCGTTCTCCGGCGCGGCGTTCTCCGGATTGTCACCGGGCATCCGCTTGCTCCAGATTGGGCTGGCTGACAGTCGCCAACCGCTCAGGCGGACAGCTTCTTGCGGCCACGGGCGCGGCGCGCGGCGATCACCTTGCGACCGCCAACAGTCGCCATCCGCGAGCGAAAGCCATGGCGGCGTTTGCGAACGAGTTTGCTGGGCTGATAGGTCCGTTTCACGGGTTATGCTCCGGTGTAACCGTGACGCCATGCCTGGCGCGGCTGGTTCTAAAATGATAATGCGCAAAGGTTCCGTGGGCGCCGCGCCGTAACGACCTGAAATCAATCGATTCAGAACTCGTGCGCAAGACAAGCGAAACCGCTGCCGGCGGGACACCCGCCGCATGTGAGCGGTCTTATAGTGGCAAGGGTGGAGGCAAGTCAATTGGCAACCTGCGCTCAACTCCCGAAATCGGAAAGTACCCGCGTTTGTGCGGGGATCCGCCCCTAACCGGCGGGAGCCTCCGGTGGTGGCGCGGTGCGTCCCATCGTCTTCAGAACTTCCGGATCCACCTGCCGGGCCACCACGGGATGAATGAATATCTCGCCAGGGGTCTTCATGGCCTTCTGGAAATTGCCCAGCACCGCGGCGACGATCTGGGAACTGGGGGCAAGGACGTCGAGAAGCCAGATCTTGTTACCGCTGACCCAGTCCTGCGGCTTGAGCCTGATCGGAAATACATTGGCTGCGATCTGTTCGCGGATCTTTGCATCCACTTCGTCACTGACGCTGGCCCAGAACGCAATGCCGGCAGGTTCCGGGGTGGCTTGCGGGCTTTCCTCAGGCCTCGCCCGGGCCATGGCGATCTTGTCGCGCAGCAGCGGTTCCATCACCAGGCTTTGCAAATCCGATAGCGCCATGTGGCGATAACGGGCGACGCCCGCCATTGTTAGAACCACCTGCCCCAGAGCTTCATGGACGCGCGCCCTCGTTGCGACCGCCCGAGCCTGTTGCTCAACGGAGGATGCCGCATCCTGCCGCGTGGCGCCTTCCCTTTTCGATTCCGAATTTGTAGCATTTTGAGCAGGTTGGATGGCGCCGTTCGCTTCGTCGCTCGCTGAACCACCGGCTTGCTTTACCGAACTGGCGACCGACTGAAGCCATTCGTTCAGTTCATCGTTCATCTGTCACCTGTCTTTTGCCGGATTGTCCAATTCCGTATCCGTCGCCCACACATACCTTGTCTTGCCCAACCGTCTCTTGCAAATGTGCGCTCCTGCCTGCACGGATATTTGCGAAAAGAAGCGGGGCTGCTGGCTCCCTGCAAACTGTCAGTGAAAATGATCACGCATAGATCGCAATCATGTCAGCAGTTGTGTGATGTTAAATCGTCGCAGAACAGGTAACAAGGCGTATGACCAGATCAGAGGATACCAGGGTCGAAGAGCCTTCAGCGCCAGCAACTGGCGGAGCCAGCCCATGGCGCTACCTGCCGCTGGCCGTGTTGCTCCTTGCCCTTGCGGCTGTCTGGTTCAGCGGCCTGACCCGCTATCTCAGTTTCGAATTCCTGTTGAAAAGCCGCACCGATCTCGACCGGTTGATTGCCGCCAACCTGCCCCTGGCGCTGCTGACCTATGCCGCCATCTATATCCTTGTAGTCGCCCTTTCGGTTCCCGGGGCGCTGATCCTCACGATTGCAGGAGGGTTCCTGTTTGGTGGCTGGACAAGCGGTGCTGTCACCGTGGTCGCGGCGACGATCGGCGCAACACTTGTCTTTCTGGCCGCGCGCACGTCGCTGGGACAGACGCTCGCCCACCGGGCAGGCCCCTGGATGGAGAGGCTCCGTGGTGGCTTTGCCGAAGATGCGGCATCCTACATGCTCTTTCTACGACTGGTGCCAGTATTTCCGTTCTGGCTGGTAAATCTCGCGCCGGCCCTGCTGGGCGTAAGCCTGCGGACTTTCGTCTGGACGACCCTTGTTGGCGTCCTTCCCGGAACGTTCGCCTATTCGCTGGCCGGCGCCGGAATCGATTCGGTTGCAGCAGCGCAACAGCAGGCCTATGACGCCTGCATCCAGGCCGGCCGCGAAAGTTGTACTTTGTCCATTTCGCCGCAACAGCTGGTTACCCGGGAGTTGATCCTGGCCTTTGCCGCCATAGGCCTGGTTGCGCTTATCCCCGTCGCGGTCAAGAAACTGCGGATGCGCGGCAAACGGGTAAAATCGCAAGGCGGATCCAAACCGATGCCGGAGCCCAGATGAGCGACATCCTTACTCCCGACCTGTGCGTCATCGGCGCCGGTTCCGGCGGTCTCAGCGTAGCGGCCATTGCCGCTTCCATGAAAGTGCCGGTCGTCCTGATCGAAAAAGGCGAAATGGGCGGCGACTGCCTGAACACGGGCTGCGTTCCGTCGAAAGCGCTGATCAGCGCGGGCTACCGGGCTCACCTTATGCGCACCAGCGAGCCGTTCGGCGTGATCGGCAGCGAACCGCAGATCAATATGCAAAAGGTGCACGATCATGTTCACGCGGTAATTGATGCAATTGCGCCAAACGACAGCGTCGAGCGCTTCACCGCAATGGGCGTGCAGGTGATCCGTGCGGCGGGCAAGTTCACTTCGAAAGACACGCTGGAAGCCGGCGGAAAGACCATCAAGGCGCGCCGCTTCATCATCGCCACCGGCTCGTCCGCGGCTGCGCCCCCAATTCCCGGTATCGACCAGGTTCGCTATCTGACCAACGAAAACGTTTTCGGCCTGACCCAGACGCCTTCGCAGCTGATCATAATCGGCGGCGGGCCCATCGGCATGGAGATGGCGCAGGCGTTCCACCGGCTTGGCGCCGGGGTTGTCGTGCTGGAGGCCGCCGATGCGCTGGGCCGCGAGGATCCCGAACTCAAGGCAATCGTGCTGAAACGTCTGCGC
>JAPOIA010000247.1 GCA_029979185.1 Alphaproteobacteria bacterium
TGCCTGCCTGGGCTGCTCCCGCGGCTGGTGTGGCAACCGGATTTCTGGCCGGTTATGTGGTGCGCCGTTCGCGCCTCTGTTCCTTCGGGGCCATAGAGGATGCGCTTATCGGGCATGACTGGCGGCGCATGAAGATTTTTGGACTGGCCCTGGCGATCGCAATTCTGGCGACCCAATTGATGGTGCTGGCAGGCTGGCTCGATCCATCCAAGTCCACCTTCCTCCCCACACGGCTTCCCATCCTTTCGGTTGTCGTGGGATCGCTGCTGTTCGGTATCGGCATGTCTTTCGTTGGGACATGCGCTTTCGGATCACTGATCCGCATGGGAGGCGGCGATATTCGCAGTTTCGTCGTCATTCTGGTTTTTTCCATCGCCGCCTTTGCTGTCCTGCGCGGTGCGCTTGCGCCATTCCGGGTTGGGTTCTTGGAACAGTATTTCTGGGGTGGTCCGGGCGGCGGGCAGATTTCCCTCGTTGCTCTCGGTGATTGGCTGACCGGACACAATCTCCGGTTGGCGCTGACCATTGCGATTGTGGCGCTGCTCACCGGCTTCGTTGTTTTTGATCGCCGTCTCGTGCGTGCGCCTCGTCTGCTGTTGGCTGCGGTTTGTCTTGGTCTCGGGGTTGCGGCAGGGTGGTTCTTCACGGGCGTTGCCATTGACGCCTTTGCCGACAATCCGCCGAGGATGCAAAGCCTGACATTCGTGGCGCCAACGGCCAAAGCTGTACTGATGGTGACGGCGCCGGAGCGAGGCGTGATCGATTTCGGTGTTGGCAGCGTCTTTGGCGTCGCGCTTGGCGCTTTCGCCCATGCCATCGCGGCCAAAGAGTTTCGCTGGGAGGCATTCGACGATCAGTACGAAATGCGCCGGCATATCGGCGGCGCCGTCTGCATGGGTGTCGGGGGAATTCTGTCCGGTGGCTGTACCATCGGACAGGGGCTGAGCGCCGGCTCGATGTTGTCGCTGAGCTGGCCCGTAGCAGTTCTCGGCATGATCCTTGGGGCGCGGTTCGGCCTCGCGGTGATGATCGAAGGCTCGGTCAAGGACTGGGTGAAAAGCGGCAGCTTTCGCTAGTTGATGAACGTTCGCAATTGCAACGCTTCTCCTGCTCGAAAATGATGCTTTGAAAAGCCGTTGCTGCAAGTTATAATGTTATTTGAATATCTGAATAAAGATATCATCAAACGTCCGGTTGCAGTCTGTAGAAGTAGCCGCTCCGGAAAAATAACAATGCTGAAAACAGAACGCTCAAGTCCCAAAGGAGGAAGCCCCATGCTCCGTTTCGCAGCCGCATTCGCCGCCGTGATGGCGCTATCCCTGCCTGCCAGCGCCCAGATGAAGAAGGCCAAACTGGACGACGGTGTGCGTCATCGCCTGATCATCCAGGTCAATGACAACGACGCGGCAAAGATGAACCTTGCGCTGAACAATGCCGCCAATGTGTCTACCTATTACGCAGGCAAGGGCGAGGAGGTGGAAATCGAGATCGTCGCCTATGGTCCGGGCCTGAATATGCTGATAGCCGGCAAATCACCGGTGTCCAAGCGCATCACATCGTTCCAGCAGGGAATGCCCAACGTCGCTTTCACTGCGTGCGGCAATACGATGAGCAACATGAAGAAGAAGACCGGCAAGGACGTGGTTCTGATGTCCAAGATCAAGGTTGTGCCCGCCGGTGTGACCCGCATCATGGACCTGCAGGAAAAGGGCTGGAGCTATCTGAAGCCCTGATCCGCTCGCATCGGTTTCGTACCCATCGCAAATGGCGGAGAACTTCAGGTTCTCCGCTTTTTTGTGCCTGTTATTTGGGCTTTTTGTAGCTGGCAACCGGGTTTCCCGGCAATCGGTCGATACCGGGACGAGGATCGGTTGACTTCATTGGCGAAGTGACGTCATTTCCGGATTTGCAAATGGGGCGTCCAATACCGGAACGGTCCTGGATAATGCTGGAGGAAAGACGATGAGCACCGAACCGTTCAACAAGCGCAACGATTCCGGCCGCGAGGAGCCCCAAGGCCCGCTGGCGAGCAAGGCCGGTTTCGGCAGCGACGTCGTCGCGGAAACCCTGAACCAGCTTGATTTGTCCTATATCGCCCTTAACCCGGGCGCCAGCTATCGCGGTTTGCACGACTCGATCGTCAACTATCTTGGCAACAAGAATCCCGAAATGCTTCTGTGCCTGCACGAGGAGCACGCAATCCACATTGCCCAGGGCTATGCCAAGGTAACCGGCAAGCCGATGGCAGCAGCCGTTCACTCCAATGTCGGCCTGATGCATGCCACCATGGCAATATTCAACGCCTGGTGCGATCGCATGCCGATGGTCATCATGGGGGCGACCGGCCCGGTCGATGCTAATCTGCGCCGTCCCTGGATCGACTGGATCCACACATCGCGCGACCAGGCCTCGATGATCCGGCAATATGTGAAGTTCGACGATCTGCCCGGTTCGCCTGCCGCCGCCCGCGAGGCGCTAGTGCGCGCCAAATGGATTGCCGATACCGCGCCCAAGGGACCGGTCTATATCAATCTCGATGTCACCCTGCAGGAGGCGCCGCTGGCTGGCGCGCTCCCGCCCTTCGATGTCAATCGCTTCGCACCGAAGATGGACCTCGGCCCATCGCCGCAGCAGGTCGAAAAGATCGCCGCCATGGCGCGCGGCGCGAAGAAGCCCCTGCTGATCTTCGGCCGTTTCTCGCGTTCGGAAGAAAACTGGAACGAGCGCGTTGCACTGGCGGAGAAGCTGGGTGCTGGTGTTCTCACCGATCTCAAGACCGGCGGCAGCTTCCCCACCGATCATCCTTTGCACATCGTTGCTCCGGGTATGGGGCCGACGCCAACAGCGAAGGCTGCGATGGAAGAAGCCGACGTCATTCTAGCTTTCGACGTTGTCGATCTTGGCGGCCTATTCAAGACCAACTTCGGCGATGCTGCTCCTGCAGGCAAGATTGTTCATGTAAGCATGGATCACCGTATCCACAATGGCTGGACGATGGACCATCAAGGCCTTCCGCCGGTCGATGAGTTCGTCTCCGCCGACACCGATCTTACGGTTTCCGCGCTGGTGGCCGCGCTGGCGGACATGCCTGCGAAAACGCCTGCGCCGCGCCAGCGCGAGAAGCTGGAAATCCGCGCCGCTGGCGAGCGGCCGCTGGTTCGCGATCTTGCGCTCAGCCTGCGCAAGGCTCTGGGCGAGCGCCCGACCTGCCTGATGTCGACCACGATCGCATGGCATGAAGACTGGTGGCCGGTGCGCCATCCTCTCGATTATGCCGGTGGTGCTGGCGGCGGCGGCCTGGCGGCCGGTCCCGGCATTTCGGTTGGCGGCGCGCTGGCGCTCAAGAACGACAATCGCATGGCGGTGGGCGTCGTCGGCGACGGCGATTTCCTCATGGGCGCCACATCGGTCTGGACCGCGGTGCGTTACAAGCTGCCGCTGTTGATCGTCGTTTCGAACAATTCATCCTTCTACAACGACGAACTGCATCAGGAGCGCGTCGCCATCGCCCGCGACCGGCCGGTCGACAACAAGTGGATCGGTCAGAAGATGATCGAGCCGGATGTCGATATAGCCAAGATCGCCGAGGGGCAGGGTGCTACCGGCTTCGGCCCGGTCCATACGATCGGCGAACTGGACGGTGTCTTTGCCAAGGCCATCGCGGTGGTTGAGGCAGGCGGCGTTGCCGTGGTTGATGTGCGTGTAGTACCGGGATACGCCTGATCTGCGGTTTGGCGGCGGCCGGATTCCGGATCGTCCGTTAAGACGCTGTTAACCAGCGCATCACGGAAATTGTTTCGTATTCATATGCACTTGCGTGCGGCCGGGGAGGCAGTTTCCCCGGCCGTTGGCATGTTTCGTGAAGGGACAGGGACAAAGCAGGCGTGTGTCTCAATTCAGGGCAGTATTGGGACTGCCATCGCCGGGCAAGACGTTCGGCAATAAGACTTGCGCACAGATACTTTAGATTTTCCGCGCCCGTTTCCCGGCCAACATCAGCGCAACCATCTGGGCAGTTGCTGCACCGGTGCGCGAACCCAACGGCAAGGCCCCCGTGCTGTTGCGCCGTCCGTTATTGCCGCCGGAACGTTCGATAGTGGATTGCGGGGACGGGAACGGCCCGCATGACAAGCGGGTTGCCGCCTGACCCATCCCCGGCATTTGTCCCTGGGAAGCGGTTTCCTATGAGAGCGGCTTGATGCGATGGGGCACATCATCCGGCGGGGTGCAGTCGAAGCCGATCGTTGTCAGGCAGGTCATCGAGAATTGTCCCACGGTAGCGATCAGGGCGACTAGTTCGCTTTCACTGAAAGTGGCGCTGGCCCGGGCATAGGTGACATCGCTCAGCTTGCGGGTGTTCAGCATTTCGACAGCCACGTCATAGGCCGTCTTCTCGCGCGGATCATCCAGCACGGGCGTACCGCCATCGCTGATGGCGTCGATGATCT